>NZ_JBFAZB010000016.1:26729-144696 GCF_040681575.1 Kitasatospora sp. NPDC051702 | reverse complement strand
GATCACCGGGACGTTGGAGCGCACCCGGAGCTGGCGGCAGACCTCGGTACCCGGCCGGCGGCGCCGCCCGCCGGTCCGCCGCGGCGGCGGCTGGCCGGTGCCGCTCGCCGCCGTCGGCCTGCCCCTGCTCGGTGGCGCCCTCGACGAGCTCGGCGGCCCCGGCGTCGGCGTGCTGTTCGCGCTCGGCGCCGTCGCCGGTACGGGGGCGGCGGCCGCGCTGTGCAGCCGCGCCGGGCGCTGGTGGGTCGTCACCGCCGCGCCGGTGGTGGTGCTGCTCGGCGCGTCCGGCACCGAGTACCTGTGGCACCCGGACGCCTACCAGGGCCGGCGGCTGGGCACCGGCGCGCTGCGCTGGGTGGTCGGGGCGTTCCCGGTGATGGCCGCCGCCGTCGGGGCCGCCCTGCTGGCCGTCGCCGTCCGGGTCGCCCTGGACCGCGCCCGGACCGGCGCCGTGAACCCCCCGACCGGAAGGAGCCGCCGTGGCTGAACGCACTCAGCGCCCCCGCCCCCGCCCGCGGGGCCGTGCCCCGCGCCGCGGCCCCGCCCCGCTCACCGTGGCCGGCCGCACGCTGGCCTGCACCGTCTCCATCGCCGTGCTCGGCGCCAGCGGCTTCACCTGGTACGAGTACCGCAGCCTCGACGACGGGATGATCAAGTCCGCCGCGCTCAGCGAGGCCAAGAAGAACGCGCCGCCGCACCTCGACAAGTCGGTGAACCTGCTGCTGATCGGCCTCGACAGCCGCAAGGACATGGACGGCAACGACCTGCCCAAGCAGTTCGTCGAGGAGGAACTGCACGCCGGCTCCAGCGAGATCGGCGGCTACAACACCAACGCCCTGATCGTCCTGCACATCCCCGCCGACGGCGGCAAGGTGACCGCGCTCTCCGTCCCGCGCGACGACTACGTGCAGACCGTGGGGGCCGACGGCAGGATGCACAAGATCAAGGAGGCCTACGGCATCGCCAAGGAGGCCGCCGAACTGAAGCTCGCCGGCAAGGGTCTCTCCAAGGCCGACCTGGAACGGCAGAGCCGCGAGGCCGGGCGCTCCGCCACCATCCAGACCGTGCAGAGCCTCCTCGACGTCCCGATCGACCACTTCGCCGAGGTCAACCTGATCGGCTTCTACGACATCGCCAAGGCCGTCGAGCCGATCAAGGTCTGCCTCAACCACCCCGTCGACGACCCGATCACCGCCCGCACCGCCACCCACGAGGGCGGCGGCACCGGGCTCAAACTGCCCGCCGGCATCAGCTCGTTGAACGCCGCGCAGGCCCTGTCCTTCGTCCGCCAGCGGCACCACCTCACCAACGGGGACCTCGACCGCACCCACCGCCAGCAGGCGTTCATCTCCTCCGTCGAGTACCGGCTCAAACAGCAGGGCGTCCTCAACGACCTCGGGCAGATGCAGAAGCTCTTCGGGGTGGTGAAGAAGGACGTCGTCATCGACAACGAGTGGAACATCCTGGACTTCGCCCAGCAGTCGCCCAACCTGACCGGCGGGAACGTCGAGTTCAACACCCTGCCGATCACCGGGTTCAAGAACGTCGGCGGCCAGGAGGTCAACACCGTCAACCCGGACCTGATCCGGAAGATCGTCCGGCAGCTCTTCTCCACCCGCGAGCCCGGCCCCGCCCCGGCCGCGCCCGCGCCCTCCGAGCCGGCCGCCGAGAGCGCCGCCCCGCCGCCCGGCGCCCCGACGACACCGGCCGCCACACCGGGCACCGCCGCCAGAGCCGTCGTCGACGTCAACGCCGCGGCGGGCGCCGGCGCGGCCGCCGCCGAGTCCAGGGCCCTCACCGAACTCGGCTACCAGGCCGGCCGGATCGGGGACACCGCCGCCCGCGCCAGGACCACCACCGTCACCTACGGCGCCGGTGCCAAGGCCGACGCCCAGCAGCTCGCCACCCGCTACGGCGTCACGGCGGCCCCGGGCGCCGGCGTGGCGCCCGGCCACGTCCTCCTCACCCTGGCCGCCACCCGGACCCCGGCCCCCGGCGCCGCCACCACGCCGCCCGCCGACCCCGCCGCGGACCCGGCCGCCGGCCTGCCGATGCAGGGGCCGGCGGTGAAGGCCGGCGGGATCCCGTGCGTGGACTGACCGGGCCGCGGGGCGGGCGGCGCGGCGGACACCGCCCCGTCGTCCGCCGCAAGGCCGTCCGCCGCCCCGCTGCCCTCCGCCCCGCTGCGCCGCCCCGCCGGCCGCCGGGCCGGCCGACGGCCGGAACCGCACCCGGGGACCCTTCGTCCTGAGAGGAAACGGTGACGGGAGGGGTACGTGGTGGCCGGTGGGAGCTGGTGGCGGACGGGTCTCGTGGGAACGTGCGGGGTCGCCCTCGTGCTGCCGGCCGGGCTGGTCGCGGTGCGGGTGACCGGGGCGGACGACGGGACGGTGCTGGCCCTGCCGATGGTGCTCCTGCCGTACGCCGCGCTCGGCACCCTGCTGCTGCTCGGGGTGCTGCTGGCGCTGCGCTCCTGGTGGGTGGCGGCCGTGGCCGGCCTGCTCGCGGTGGTGCAACTCTGCTGGCTGGCGCCCAGAATCGTGGCCGACGGGGGCAGCGTGGCGGCCGACGCGCCGCGGCTGCGGGTGGCCACCAGCAACGCGTACCTGGGGCAGGCCGACGCGGCCGCGCTGGTGCGGCTGGTGCGTGAGCAGCGGGTGGACGTGCTGGCGGTGGAGGAGTTGCGGACCGCGACGGCCGAGGCCATGGACCGGGCGGGGATCGCCGACCTGCTGCCGCACCGGAGGATCGACGGCGACACCGCCCTGTACTCGCGCCTGCCGCTGGCCCCGGTCGACGCCTCGGCCCCGGCGGCCGCCCGGGCCCAGCTCGCGGCCGAGGTGACGGTCGGCGGCAGGCAGGTGCGGCTGACCGCCGTGCACACCTACTACCCGCTGGGCGACGCCCGCCGCTGGGGGGAGGACTTCGCGGGGCTGCGCGCGGCGGCCCGGGGCGCCCCCCGCACCGCGGTGTTCCTGGGGGACTTCAACGCCACCCTGGACCACGCCCCGATGCGCGAACTGCTCGCGACCGGCCTCACCGACACCCACGAGGAGCTGGGCGGCGGCATCCGGCCCACCTGGCCCGAGGACAACGCAGACTTCCCCTACCTGCCGCCGGTGATCCAGATCGACCACGTCCTGCACGGGTCGGCGCTGACGGCCGTATCGGTCTCCGAGCACACCGTGCCGGGCGCCGACCACCGCGCGGTGGTGGCCGAACTGGCCGTCACAGGATAGGAGTCGGACCCCGCCCGGCCAGGGCGCGGCGGACGAGCCGGCCGGCCGACCAGAGCAGGACGGCGGTCGCGGCGACCGCGGCGAGCACGTAGGTCGCCGGCATGTCCTCGTTCGGGTAGCGGTCGCCGACCACCCGGACGGTCGCCGGGTCGTCCGCCGCCGCCTCCAGTGGCACGGTCGTGCCGACCTGCGGGTGCTCGACCCGCTTGAGGCCGAGCGCCGTGGTGCTGAAGCCGCGGTCGCCGACCGTGTAGGTGACGGTGTAGAGCCAGCCGCCCTTGCGGAGGGTCACGGCGCTGACCGTTCCGTCCACCCGCAACGGCGCGGCGTCGATGCGGCTCGCGGCCCGCCACTGCGCGGAGGCCGCGAACAGGCTCCAGCACAGCACCAGCAGCGAGACCGCCGAGCCCGCCAGGGGAAGGGACCACGCCCGCGCCAAGAGTTCCCTCATGGCCCGGACGATACCGGCCGCACATCGCGCCGCAGGGGCCAGGGTGGTGGTTCTGACGAACTGTCAACTTCTGTCCACCGCGGGCCGCCACCGGCCCGCGGTGGGGTCGGTGGCGGCGGTCCGGGCGGTCCGGCCGGGCCGGGTCAGGGTGTCGCGGCCGAGGTGGTGGGGCAGGGCGGCAGGGTCGTCCCGGTGGCGGGCACGCTGGTCACGCAGGTCGCCGTGGGGGTGTGGGCCGTGGTGGTTCCGGTGGTCGCCGCCGCGGTGGCCTTCGTGCTGCCGGCGGCGGTTCCCGCGGACGTGCTGCCGGTGGCGGTGGTCTTGACGCTGGAGGCCGAGGAGGTCGACGAGGTGGGGCCGGAGGAGGTCGCGCCGGAGCTGCTCGCACCGGACTTGGTCGCGCCGGAGGAGGTGGCACCCGAGCTGGTCGCGCCGGAGCTCGTCGCACCCGAGCTGGTCGCACCCGAGGAGGTGGCGCCGGAGGACGTCGCGCCGGAGCTGGTCGCACCCGAGGAGGTGGCGCCGGAGGAGGTGGCGCCCGAGGTGCTGGGTGAGCCGGACCCGGAGGTCGTCCCGGAGGAGGACGAGGACGTCGCGGGCGCCGTGGTCGGGGTCATCTTCGACGGCGGGGGCACCCCCGGGGCCAGCGGACCCTTGGGCTGCTCCACGCGCTTGTCGACGACCTTGATCTGCCCGGTCACCCGGGCGAACCAGCCGGCCGTCTCGATGTTCACCAGGACGATCTCGGTGACCGGCTGCGGCGCCGGCACCACGACCACCAGCGTGGTCGGCTGGAAGCCCGTCCAGGCCTTCCCGGTGTACTTGGCGTTGCTCACCAGGACGGGCGGCTTCAGCGGGTTCCCACAGGAGCAGCGGACCCGGGGCACGCCCTGGGCGTCGACCAGCACGGCGGTGCCGGCCTGCAGCGCGCTCTGGTACTCGGTGACGGCGCCGGACTTGTAGCTGTGGTTGGTCACCCGGGTGTCCACCCGCAGGTAGACCGAGGTGAGCGACCGCAGGTAGGAGGGGATGGCGGACTGCTCGATGCCCGCGGCCGAGGCCCAGGCCCGCCCGCCGTCCCCGGCGGAGACCATGGTGATCAGGCGTTCGGTGTCGCAGCTGGGCTTGTTCATCGTCCCGCCGTACAGCCCGGCGGAGCTGCCCTCCACGCTGTGGAGCGTGGCCGGGGAGCCGCTCGTCGGCTTGCCGCTCTGCGCCGGCTGCTGCCCCTGGGAGGTCGCGGGCTGCGGGGCGGGCGCGGCGACCGCCTGGGTTTCCACCGAAGGGGTGAACGGGTCCGGTCCGGGATCCGACGGGGCCTGCAGGGCGACCTCGTTCGCGGCCGGCACGGCGTCGTTGTGGCCGCCCTGGTTGTTGACGATCAGCACCGTGGCCAGCACGGCCACCACCACCGTGCCCGCGGCCAGCGCGAGGCCCTTCCCGGAGCGCCACCACGGCCTGTGCGGCCCGCGGCCGCCCCCGGACGGCGGACCGCCCGGCCCCGACGGCGGCCCGGACATCCCGGAGGAGCCGGAGGAGCCGGACGGCGGACCGGCCGTGCCCCCGCCGGACTGGGGGCCCGACAGCGGGCCGGACGGGGGCCCGGACGGCGGGCCGAAGGGCGGCTCGCTCGGCGGGCCGGGCGGGGGCGGTTGGGAACTCATCGGGGCTCCGTTTCGCAGGCGGCCGGCGGGCGCGCCGACAAGGGGATCTCCTGCCACTGGGGTTCCATTTCCCCCCGGCTCCCCGGCGGCCGCAACAGCAGGTGCGGCCGGCGTCGCCGAGCGTGCCCGCCGTCCGGGTCGGTGCCGCCGCCGCCGGTCGCGCCCCGCGAACCGCCTGCCGGGGGCGCCGGGGGTCGCCGGTCGGCGCCGCCCGTCGGGACCGTCCGTCGGGACCGCCCGCCGAGCGTGCCCGCCGGGCGTCGGCCACTCTGGGACGCGAAGCCCCACGCACCGAGGAGGCCCCATGCAGCAGCCCACGCCCCGCGTCGCGGGCCCGCCCGGCGCCCTGCGCGGCTGGCTCGACGCGCTCGCCGTGGTGCTGGCCGGGGTCGCCGCGATGGCGGCGGTGGCCGCGCTGGGCCTCTGGCTGGCCGGTGCGAACGACCTGCCGGGCGGTGGGTTCCCGTCGGTGCTGGCCGCGACGCTGGCCCTGGCCGTCGGCGGTTCCGTCCAACTCGACGGTGGTGCGGGCCAGTTCGCCGCGCTGGACGCCGGGATCAGTGCGATGCCGCTGTCCGTCTCGCTGGCCGGCGCGGTGGTGATGGCCGAGGTGTTCCTGCGTCAGCTGCGCTTCCGCGCGGTGGCGGCGGGCGGTGAGCTGCTCGGCCGGATCGCCCGGACGGTGGCGCTCTGGCTGGTCGCCCTGGTCCTGCTGACCCTCGGCGCCCGGCACACCTTCACCGTCCCGCTCGGCAACGACCTGGTGCAGTCCATCGGCGGCGCGCTCGGGCTCACCCCTGAGGTCGGTTTCCACGCGGACGCCCCGAGCACGATCGGGATCGGTCTGGCCTGGCTGCTCGCCGTCCTCGCCGGGACCTTCGCGGTGTCCCGCCGGGCACCGCTGCCGCGCTCCCTGGTGCGCTACCAACTGGCCGTCCGCCCAGCCGCGTTCGCGCTCTGGGCGGTGCTGCTCGGCTATGTGGCGATCGGGGTGGTGGCCGGGGTGCTGACCGCGGTCGTGCACGGGAACGCCAGGCAGACCATGGCGGTGGTGCTGCTCGCGCTGCCCAATCTGGTCTGGATGGCCTTCGGCGTCGGGCTGGGCGCGGAGTGGCACGGGCGGCTCGACGGCGCGCTCGGCCTACCGGTGCCCGAACCGCTCGCCGAGGTGCTGCGCGCCCCGGGCGGCGGAACGGCCACCGTCGACCTGGGCACCCTCGCCGACCAGGACGCCCGCAGCTGGTGGCTGCTGCCGCTGGCGGCGGTGCTGATGCTCGCCGCCGGGTTCCTGGCGGCCCACCGCTCGCCGCGCGGCGTCCCGCTCTGGCAGCACGCCGTCCGCTTCGCCCTGGCCGCCGCGGTCACGATGCTCCTGGTCGGCCTCTGGACCCGGGTGGACGCGAGCTACGGCCTGTCCGTCCTCGGGGTGGGCGTCGGCGAGGGCGGCCTGGGCGACCTGCTGGGCAGCGTGCTCGGCGGCACCAACCCGCTGTCCGGGCTGGGCAGCGGCAGCCTCACGCTGCAACCGGTGCTGCTGACGGCCGTCCCGCTCGCCGCGGGCTGGGGCCTGCTCACCGGCGCCCTGGGCGCGCTGCTGGCCGCCCGGACGGGCCGCCGGGGCGAGGTCGCCGACCCGGCGCGGCCGGCGGACGCGGCGGGCCCGCCGGGCTGACGGCCCGGCGGGCCCGGCGGCCGGTGCCGGCGTCAGAACAGCCGGTGGCCCCGGACCCGGACGGTGCGGCCGCCGCCCTCCCGGATCCGCCGGAGCCGGCCGACCCCGCTGTGCAGCTTCGCGGTGGCCAGCAGCGACGGCCCGACGACCACCCCGGCGGCCGCCAGCGCGACCAGGACCCCGATGGTGTCGACGGCCCGGTCGTCCCCCTCCTCGACGGTCTGCCCGCCGAGGTGGACCAGCATCGGGAGGGTGACCAGCAGCGAGAGGACCAGCAGCCAGCCCAGCACCCGCTGGACCAGCTGCTTGCCCCGCGCCCGGCCCGCGCTCTCCACCCGCACCGAGAAGGCCTGCGTGCAGCGGGGGCAGATCAGTCCGACGTCCCGGCGCCCGGCGGCCGGCCGGGGCGATCCGCCGGGCGGCAGGTGGGACACGCTCCACCGGACGGTCGTGGTGGCCGGCCCCCGCTCCACGGCCACCCGGCAGCCGATGCTCACCACGTACCGCTCGCCGATCGACGACCGCGCCATGCCCGCCACCCCCGGGAGTCCGCCGCCGCGCGCGTCGCGGGGGCAGGCGGATTGTTGCCGCGGCGCGGGCGGGCGAAACGCGCCGCACGGGAGGCCGCCGGGCGGCAGCGGCCCGGCGCCGGCCGGCGGGGTGGCGTCGGCGGGCGGCCCGGCGTCGGCGGGAGGGGTGGCTCAGAACGCCTGCGCGAGCAGGACGACCGCCGCCGGGACGGCCTGGGCCAGGGCCACCCGCCAGAGCCGGCGCTCGGAGACGAACAGGGTGATGCCGCCGGCCACCAGGAACGCCCCGATGTAGCTGATCACCGCTCGCCCCGCGGTGGTGTGGCCGTCCGTGTGCAGGAGGACCAGTCCGGCGACCAGGCCGAGCGCCAGGAACAGGTTGTAGAAGCCGACGTTGAAGCGCCAGAGCCGCACCTCCGGGGCGTCCGCCGTGCTGCCGGTGAGCAGGAACCGCACCCGGGGGTGGCCGTACAGGAAGCTCTCCAGCGGCCACGCGATGAGGTGGATCGCGGCGGCGAGCATGGCGAAGACCTGGCTCACGGCGTTCATGGGTGCGACTCCTCGGGACGGCGGCGGGCGGTGCGGGCGGCGGGCGACCCGGCGGGCGGGACGGCCGGGGCGGGGGTCGGGAGCGCTCACCGCGGCGGCGGGTGGACCACCGGTGCGGCCCAGGCCGGCGGCTCGGGCACGGCGCCCGGCCCCGGGCCGGGCCCGGCGGCCACCGGGACGACCTGGGTGGGCGGCCCGGCCCCGTTCCAGGGCTCCGCGCCGTCGCCCCGGCCGGGCGCCGCGGCGCTGGCCGCGCGTAGCTCGGCGACGAACTGCAGGCAGCTGGCGTACCGCTCCGCGGGCGCCTTGGCGAGCGCCCGGGTGATCACGGCCGCCGCGGCGGCGGGCAGGTCGGGGCGGTGCGTGCGCAGCTCGGGCGGCGGGTCGTTGAGGTGCGCCCAGAGCAGGGCGAGGTCGCTCTCCCGGCGGAACGGCGGGGTGCCGGCGAGCATCTCGAAGACCACGCAGCCGAGGCTGTACTGGTCGCAGCGCCCGTCCAGCGGCTTGCCGGAGATCTGCTCGGGCGCGGCGTAGTCGAGGGTGCCGACGATCTGGCCGACGCTGGTCAGCCCGCTCAGCGAGAGGGACTTCTTGGTGAGCCCGAAGTCCGCCAGGTACAGGTGCTCGGGGTGCTCGCTGTCCGTCCCGGCGGCGACCAGCACGTTGCCCGGTTTGACGTCGCGGTGGACCAGGTCGTGGTCGTGCGCGGCGTCCAGTGCGGAGGCGATCTGCAGGGCCAGCCGGGCGGCCCGCTCGATCGGGAAGGGCCCGCCCCGGTTGAGCAGGCCGCGCAGGTCGCCGCCCTCGACGTAGCGCATCGCGATGAACAGGATGCCCTCGTGCTCGCCGGCCTCGAACACCGGGATGATGTGCGGGTGGTCGATCGCCGCGGCGGCCTCGGACTCGTGCATGAAGCGCTGGCGGAACACCTCGTTGCGGGCCAGTTCGGGGGCGAGCAGCTTGACGGCGACGGTCCGGCGCAGCCGCAGGTCCTTGGCCCGGTACACCACGGCCATGCCGCCGCGTCCGATCTCCCCGTCGAGCCGGTAGCCGGCGATCCGGCGCCCGACCATGCCGGCCGGCAGGCTGGGGGCGGACAGCTGGTCGGTCGGCCCGTCCGGCGGCCCCTCCGGGGGCGGCCCGGGCGGACGGCCGGCGGGCCCCTCCGGCAGCGGGTCGGGGGACGGGTCGGGGGGCGGGTCGGGCGGCCGCCGGTCGGCCGGTTCGGTCGGGTTCACAGGTCGACCGCCCTGGTCGGCGCGTACGGGCCCTGCGCGGGCTCCTGCGGGGCGGGCCCGGGGGCGGGCGAGGGCCGCGGCGTGGGCGCGGGGGTCGGTGCGGGCCGGTCGGTGGCCGCGTACGTCTGCAGCTGGAGGCCGTCGCAGTAGCACCACCGGTCGTGCACCGGGTCGAACACCCAGAGCGCCTCGCCCTCGACGACCAGCCCGATCCGCAGGCCGCGGGCCCGGTCCCGGAACGTCTCCAGGTCCAGCGAACCGGCCGCGAGGTCCTCCAGCAGGGTCCGGTAGCGGGCCAGCGCGGACTCGGCGTCGGCGAGCGCGGGGCGCGGGTCGGCGGTGCGGGCGGGCGGGCCGCCGACGGCGGGCGGGGTGTCGGGCAGGGTGATCAGCAGGCGGCCGTCCACCCAGGCGGACCAGCCGTTGGAGCAGAGGATCTGCGCCCAGTCGCCCTGCCGGGAGAGCAGGCGCACCGGGAGCAGGGCGTCCAGCCGGGCGGAGGGCCGGGCCGGGTCCGGGGCCGTCCAGGTGGCCATCCCGGCCGGCGGGGCGACGTGGGTGGGGCGGAACGCGAACTCGTCCATGGGCGGCTACATTTCCTCCGCCGCGCGAGCCGCGGCCGCGCGCGGCACGATTCGCAGCACAGGTCTGTCTCCCACTCTACCGGCGGCGGTCCGGTCCAGCCCGGGGCCGCCGTCACCGCCGCATGATGGCGGGCTCGTGCCGCCGCAGCAGGGCCAGCACGGCCAGGCCGTAGGCGACGGACAGGGCGGGCAGCACGGCCATGCTGAAGAGCCAGCCGGCGCGCTCGTGCCGGAACATCGGGTCGACGGTGATGTTGGTCGGGAAGATGCTGTGCAGTTCGATGGTGCGGGCCATCGCGGAGAGTCCCCAGCGGGACGGGATCAGCCAGGCGAACTGCTCCAGCCCGGGCACCCCGTGCAGCTTGAGCATCAGCCCGCTGAAGACGATCTGGACGACGGAGAGGAGCACCAGCAGCGGCATGGTGGCCTCCTCCTTCTCCACCACGGCCGAGACCACCAGGCCGAGCATCATCGCCGAGAAGGCGAGCAGCGCGACCGCGATGATCAGCTCGGGCAGCTGCGGCATGACCACTCCGGTCGGCACCGCGAAGGACAGGTCGACCCCGGCCAGTCCGACCACGGTCAGTACCACGGCCTGACCGACCGTGACCGTGCCGAGCACCACCACCTTGGACACCAGGTAGGCCGACCGGGACAGTCCGACCACGCGTTCGCGCCGGTAGATCGCCCGCTCCTTGACCAGCTCGCGCACCGAGTTGGCGGCGCCGGTGAGCAGGCCGCCGATGCAGAGCGTGAGCAGGCAGTTGACCGCGTTGTCCGGGGTGATCCGGCTGCCGGCCATCACCCGGCACATCAGGCCGATCACGAAGGGCAGCACCACCATGATGGTGAGGAAGAGCCGGTCGGCGGCGAGCACGGCGGTGTACCGCCGCACGAGGGTGCCCAGCTGGGCGAACCAGCCCTGCGGCTTCTCCCGCCCGATCGAGGGCGCCTGCGCGCCGGGCGGCGGCACGGCGGGCACCGGAACGGCCGGGACGGACTCGGCGGCCACGTAGCGCCGGTACTGCGGGGAGGCGCGGAAGCGGCGCTGCCAGGCCTCGTGGTCCTCGCTCTCGAAGGCCTCGAAGGCCTCCGGCCACTCCTCGAAGCCGAAGAACTCCAGGGCCTCGCCGGGTGGGCCGTAGTAGGCGGTGCGGCCGCCCGGCGCGAGCACCAGCAGGCGGTCGCAGACGTTGAGGCTCAGCACGCTGTGCGTCACCACGACCACCGTGCGGCCGTCGTCGGCGAGCCCGCGCAGCATGTGCATCACCGAGCGCTCCATGCCCGGGTCGAGGCCGGAGGTCGGCTCGTCGAGGAAGAGCAGGGAGGGCTTGGTCAGCAGCTCCAGCGCGACGCTGACCCGCTTGCGCTGGCCGCCGGAGAGGCTGGCGATCACCTGGTCGGCGCGTTCGGCCAGGCCGAGTTCCTGGATCACCTCGGTGACCCGGGCCTCGCGCTCGTGCTTGGCGGTGTCGCCGGGGAAGCGCAGCTCGGCGGCGTAGGAGAGCGCGCGCCGCACGGTCAGCTGGGTGTGCAGGATGTCGTCCTGCGGGACGAGGCCGATCCGGCGGCGCAGTTCCGCGTAGTCGCGGTAGAGGTCGCGGCCGTCGTACAGCACGGTGCCCTCGTCGGCGGGGCGCAGCCCGGTGAGCGCGTTGAGCAGGGTGGACTTGCCGGCGCCGCTCGGTCCGGCGACGGCGAGCAGGGCCTTCTCGGGGAGCGGGAAGCTCATGTCGTCCAGCAGGACCCGGTGGTCGGGGCCGACCCTGACCACCAGGTGCTGCACGTCCAGGGAGATCTCGCCGGTGTCGGTGTACTCGACCAGGCGGCCGTCGGAGAGGCAGAGCGCGGAGTGGCCGATGCCGACGATGTCGGCCGGTCCGACGGGCGCGCGCCGCACCGGGCGGCCGTTGAGGTAGGTGCCGTTGTGGCTGTCGAGGTCGACGATCTCGTGCCCGCCGTCGGGCAGTTCGCGCAGTTCGGCGTGGTGGCGGGAGACCACCAGGTCGTCCAGGACGAGGTCGTTGTCGTCGGAGCGGCCGATCCGCACGGTGCGGTCGGGCAGCTGGATCACCGCGCTGGGGCTGCGGAAGGTGCCGGAGGACTGCGGGGCGAGCAGCGAGGTCCGTTCGCCCGGGTCCGGGCGGGGCAGGCCGGCGAAGGTCGCGGAGGGGCCGTCGGCCGGGTCGCCGAAGCGCAGCCTCGTCCCGGGGCCGACGTCCTCGCGGTCGACCCGGTGGCCCTCGTCGAAGGTGCCGTTGGTGCTGCCGACGTCCTCCAGCAGCCAGTGGCCGTCGTCGGCGCGCAGCACCGCGTGGTGCCAGGAGACCCGGGGGTCGTCCAGCACGATCTCGCTGGTCGGGTCGCGGCCCAGGTGGTAGGCCCGGGTCGGTTCGATCAGCTGCGACTCGGTGTCGGTGACCAGGACGAGGGGCGGCGCGACGGACGCGCCGGGGCGCTCTCCCATGGTCGGATTCTATCGCCGGGACGGCCTCACGGCCTTCCGGAGGGCGGGCCTCCCGGATCGCGGGATTGGACTGGACCACTGTGACGGCGCGGCACTATCGTTCGGCGTGCCCGCAGCCACCCGCCGAACCACCGGGGACGGAACGCATGAGTATCTGGCCGCAGTTGCGCCTGTCCCGGACCGTCAGAGCCGGCCGTGCCCCGGGCACGGTGCTGCGCTGCGGACTGATGGACACCATGCTGGCCGACCTCGCCGTCTCGGTGGTCCTCTGCTTCGACCGGCCGCTGGACGACGAGCGGCTCGCCGCCGGCCTGGCCCGCGCCCTGGAGCGGGTGCCGGTCTTCGCCGGGCGGCTGCGCACCGTGGACGGCGTCCTGGAGGCGGTCTGCGACGACTCCGGCGTCCCGCTGGACCTCTACACCGTGGACGGCACGCTCGCCGAGGCCATGGGCCGGGTGACGGCTCCCGGCTCCGACCTGGCCGACCCGGTGGACGCCCCGGCCGCCCGCACCGGCGGCGCCCCGCTGTTCACCGTGCGGGTCACCCGCACCGGCGACGGCGGCACCGTGCTGGGCTGCTCCTGGCACCACGCGGTCGGCGACCTGCACAGCTTCATGCTGCTGCTGCGGATCTGGTCGGCGGCGGTCGAGGGGGAGGAGCTGCCGGAGGCCGAACTGGTCGAGGACCAGGACGCGTTGCTGGCCGGAGTGCTGCCGGAGTCGGACTGCGGGCGGCCCGGCTTCCGGGTGCCGGGGGAGGAGGAGGCGCAGCTGCTGGCCCGCGAGGTGGCGGCCGGGCCGCGCGCCAACCGGACCGTCCAGATCCTCTTCACGGACGCCGAGGTCGAGCGGATGCGCGAGGAGTTCAGTGCCGCGGCCGGGCGCCGGCTCTCCTCCGGGGACGTGCTCTGCGCCCACGTGGTCTGCACCCTGCGGGAGTTGGACGGCGACGGGGCCGAGCGCTGGCTGACCGTCCCGGTCAACGCCCGCCGCTGGCTCGGCCTCTCGCCCGCCCTGGTGGGCAACCTGCTGGGCGACGTCCACCTGCCGCACCAGCCCAAGGACGGCCCGGCGGCGCTGGCCGGCGCACTGCGGGCGGCCGTCGAGGAGTTCCCGACCGCCCACCTCAACCTGCGGGCCAACCTGGACTTCCTGGCCTCGCTCGGCCGTGACCGGCTGCGCGACTGCGTCCCGCTGGGCTTCGACCCGCAGGCGCGCCGGTTCAGCTTCTCCAACTGGAGCCGCTTCGGCGCCTACCGGGTGAGCTTCCAGGGCCACCGCCCGGTGTTCTTCAGCCCGACGGCCAACTACCCGCTCCCGTGGGTGAGCTGGACGGTCGAGGGGTTCGGTGGCGCAGGCTTCCTGACCACCGTCGTGCTGCCGGCCCGGCTCGCCGCCCGGGTGCGGGGGGCGGAGGGCCGGGCCGCGCTGCACCGCTTCCGGGCCGCGGCCGACGAGCTGCCCACGTCGGCCGCGGCGGTCCCCAAGGTGATCTGACGGATCGTCAGGACATTCTCGGAGGCGGTGCGTCAGGCGAAGGCGGCCTCGATGGCCGTCCAGAGCGCGACCCGGGCGCGCAGCGCGGTGCGGACGGTCTCGGCGCAGGAGTCCCACTTGGCCTGGTCGTCGCCGCACAGGTCGATCAGCATCTGCATCGCCATCGGGGTGTGCTGCTCCCCGTCCACCTCGATGTGCCGCGCCAGGTAGTCCTTGAAGACGGTGAGCACGCCGTCCGGGTCGTCGATGCCGACCACCTGGGCGAACATGTCGGGGATCAGGTCCTCGCGGCCGAAGGCGAAGGCGGCGGCCCGGCAGTGCACCGGCGCGTTCTCGATGATCGACCAGGTGGTGCCGGTGAAGTCGGCCGCGGCCTGCGGGACGGCCGCGGCCTTCAGCGCCTCCGGGACTGCGGTGCCGGCGCCCAGCAGGCCCAGGAACTCCTCGACCGGCCGCGGGTCGGCGCCGGCCTGCCGCATGCCCTCGACGTAGAGCTCGAAGTGGCTGGTGTAGCCCTCGCCCAGCTCGTCGCTCTCCTCCACCAGCACGATCTCGTTGATCAGCCGGCGGCTGGCGGTGGGCCCGTTCGGCACCCACGGGACGTCCACGCAGGTGAGGTCGCGCTGCAGGCTCTTCAGCAGCGACATGAAGTCCCAGACGGCGAACACGTGGCTGTCCAGGAAGGTGCGGACGCGCCCGATGCTGGTCAGCCCGCCGTAGACGGTGTGGCCGACCACCTCGCGGCGCAGCGGGTCGATGGCCTGCTGGAGGCTGGTCAGGCCGGGGTGCGAACGGTCCCAGTGGTAGCGGTTGGTGGACACGTCGACTCCTTCTGTTCGGGGGGAATGCGGGGGAGAGGGGGTGGGGCAGGGCTGCTTCAGGGCTGCTTCATGACGGCGTGCAGCGCGTGGCGCAGCTGCTCGCGGCCGGGCTGCAGGGCACGGTCGAGGGCGGGGGCGAAGGGCAGGACGGCACCGTCGGGGCGGGTGACCCGGCGGGGCGGGGCGATCAGGTGCATCTCCTCGGCGGCGGTGGCCAGCACCTCGGCGGCGAGGCCGCAGCTGCGGTTCGAGTCGTCGAGGACCACCAGCCGACCGGTGCGTTCCAGCGAGGCGGCGAGCGCGGCCCAATCTAGGGGGTGGAGCGTGCGCGGGTCGAGGACTTCGACGGAGATCGTCCCGGAGACCTCCTCGGCCACCGCGAGCGCGTCGTGCACCAGGTGCCCCACCGCGACGACCGTCACGTCGGTGCCGTGCCGGTGGATCCGGGCCCTGCCGAGCGGGACGGCTTCGAGCTCCTGGGTGACGGTCTCGCGCACCGGCAGGGCGGCGGCCGGGGCGAACACCACCACCGGGTCCGGGTCGCGGATCGCCGAGCGCAGCAGCCCGTACGCGTCGGTCGGGGTGGCGGGCACCACGGTCTTCACCCCGGCGTGTGCGAACAGGCTGTACGGGTGGTCGGAGTGCTGCCCGGCCCAGCCGTCCCGGGAGCCCGACCCGGGCACCAGGCAGGTCAGCGGGACGGCCGCCTGACCACCCGTCATCAGCGAGAACTTGTGTGCCTGGTTGACGAGTTGCTCGAAGACCAGGAACAGCAGCGAAGGGATCTGGAACTCCAGCACCGGGCGCCGCCCGGCGAGCGCGGCGCCGATCGCCATCGCGGTGAAGGCCTGCTCGGACAGCGGGGTGTCGACGATCCGACCGGGGCCGAAGCGGTCCAGCAGGCCGAGCGTGGGCCCGGCCAGGCCGGCTCCGATGTCCTCGCCGAACACGCAGACCGCCGGGTCGGCGGCGAGCTCGTCGGCGATCGCCCGGTTGAGCGCCTTGGTGTACGAGAGCCTGGTCATGCCACCGCCCCCGCCCGGGGCCGCAGACCGTCGGCGTACAGGTGGTCCAGGGCGCCGGCCGGGTCGGGGTGCGCGGAGGCCAGCGCGAAGTCCTCGGCGACGGCGAGCCGGCCGGCGACCTCCTCGTCGATCCCGGCGACGGCCCGGGCGTCCAGCAGGGCGGCGGCCCGGGGGAGCGGATCCCGGGCGCGCCAGGCCGCCACCTCCTCGGGGGTTCGGTAGTGCAGCTTCATCCGGCGTTCCATGGTGTGGTGGCCCTCGTAGCGGTAGGTGCGGCACTCCAGGAAGCCGGGGCCGCCGCCGGCCCGGGCCCGGTCGACCGCGCGCAGCGCGGCGGCGCGCACGGCCTCGGTGTCCATGCCGTCCACCTCCTCGGCGGGGATGCCGAAGGCGGCCGCCCGCCCGGTCGCGCTGCCCGCGACGGCGGTGGCGGCGGGCAGCGTGGTGGCGTAGCCGTTGTTCTCGCAGACGAACAGCACCGGAAGGCGCCACATCGCGGCGAGGTTGAAGGATTCCAGCAGCACGCCCTGGTTGAGCGCGCCGTCTCCGAAGAAGGCGACCGCCACCCGGCCGTCGCCGGCCTGCCGGGCCGCCCAGGCGGCGCCGACCGCGATCGGGGCGCCGGCGCCGACGATGCCGTTGGCGCCGAGGATGCCGAGCGAGAGGTCGGCCGCGTGCATCGAGCCGCCCCGGCCGCCGTTCAACCCGTCGACCCGGCCGGCGAGTTCGGCGAGCAGCCGGTCGGGCGCCGCGCCGCGGGCCAGGACGTGGCCGTGCCCGCGGTGGGTGCTGGTGAGGCGGTCGCCGGGGCCGAGCGCCGCGCAGACGCCGACCGCGACGGCCTCCTGGCCGATGTACGGGTGGATGCCGCCGGGGATCGCGCCGGCCCGGACCAGGCCGAGCGCCAGCTCCTCGAAGCCACGGATCAGCCGCAGCATCCGGTAGCGCTCGGCGGGCGTCCCGAGCGGCGCCGTCCCGCCGGGTCCGGCCGCCCCGGCGGCGGGACCGGGGGAGGCCGTCACCGGGTGCCCCGCCAGACCGTCGGGCAGAACCGCGGGTCGGCGTAGTCGGGCCGGCCGTCCGCGGTGCGGCGCACCAGCACGTCGTGGTTGTACACCACAGGCTCGCCGTCGGCCCTGGCGTGCCGGCGGTACGCGTTGGCGCCGTCCTGCAGGTGCAGCGAGACGGCCCGGCGCGGGAACGCGGCCAGGTTGGGGCCGCTGCCGTGGTAGGTGCGGCAGTGGTGGAAGGACATGTGGCCGCGCGGGATCTCCATCGGGACGGTGCGCACCTGCTGCCCGTTGTGGGCGGCGTTGGCGGCCAGGATGCCGTCCAGCTCGCCGCGGTCGCGGTCGGCGAAGTGCCGGGTGGAGTCCTCGCCGGAGTCCAGCTCCCGCCAGCGGTGGCTGCCGTCGACCATGGTGATGGTGCCGTTCTCCTCCCCGCAGTCGTGGAACGGGATGAAGGCGGTGAGCATCTCCTCGGAGGTCGAGGTCTGCCAGTAGTGCTTGTCGAAGTGCCAGGGCACCCGGTTGCTCGGCTCCCCGGGCACCGGGGGCTTGTAGATCAGGGTCGCCTGGAAGATCCGGATCTCCTCGGCCCCGGCGAGCAGCGCGGCCACCGCGCCGACCAGGGGCTTGCGCAGGATCGCGCCGATGGCGTCGCTCTCGTAGTGCACGTAGTCGTTGTGCCGCTGGACGGGGCCGTGCGAGGGCTCCCAGGAGGCCAGTCTGGGCGGGCGGACGGGCAGTTCGCGGTCGCGTGCGCCGGCGTAGTACAGCTCGGTGGCGGCCTGGAGGGTGTCCAGCTCCTCGTCGGAGAACAGCCGGCGGGACAGGTACCAGCCGTGCTCGCGGTAGTGGGCGACCTCCTCGGGCGTGGGCAGCAGGTCGCGTTCGGCGTCGGTGAGGTGGAACTCGGTGACGGTGGTCACGGGTGGTGCCTCCTTCTTCGGGATCCGGCGGTCAGACGGAGGCGGCGGAGCTCTGCCGTTCGACGGCCTCGTAGAGGGCCTTGATGTTCGCGGTGCCGAAGGTGCCGGCGCCCTGACGCTCGATCAGCTCCAGGAAGTACGTCCGCCGCGGGTGGGTGGAGCGGACGAAGATCTGGAACAGCTGGCCGCCGTGGTCCTGGTCGACCAGCACGTGCAGGTCGCGCAGGGTCTCCACCGGGATGGCGGTGGTGCCGAACCGCTCGGCGAGGGCGTCGAAGTAGGCGCCCGGGGTGCTCAGGAACTCCACGCCGCGGGCCCGGGCGGTGCGCACGGCGGTGGCGATGTCGCGGGTGCGGAAGGCGAGGTGCTGCACGCCGGCGCCGTCGTGGGAGGACAGGAACTCGTCGATCTGGCCGGGCCGGCGGCTGGTGTCCGGCTCGATCAGGGTGAAGGTGACCTCGCCGGAGGCGCTCTGCACCACGCTGGAGTCCATGGCCTGCTCGCCGACCTCGATGTACTCGCCGAAGATCCGGTGGAAGCCGAGCGCGGCCTCGCAGAACCGTACGGCGTCGGCGAGTTCGCCCGCCGGGACGCAGATCGCGACGTGGTCGAGGGCGTCCAGCAGGCCCGGGGCCTCCCCGGCGTCGGCCTGGCGCTCCGGGACGAGGCGCAGGGCGGTGTCGCCGAAACCGGCGATCAGCCCGCCGGCCCGGTCCAGCACGCGGGCGCCGTGCCGCTCGGCGCGCTCGAGCGCGGCCTGCGGGTCGGTGCAGGACAGGGCGAGGACGGCGACGCCGTCCCCGTGCCGGGCGACGAACTCGGCCACCGGGTGGCCCGGGTCGGCGGCGGAGGCCAGGTGCACGCGGATCGAGCCCTGGTGCAGCCGGACGGTGCGGGTGCCGTCCGGCGCGGTCACCGGCGGGTCGGCGGTGAAGTCGAAGTCGGCGCAGAGGCCGGCGGCGGTCTTGTCGGCGTCGGAGCAGTGGTACTCGACGTGGGTGATGGTCTGGATGGACAACGGGATCTCCCCCCGGAGGGATGGGAAGGGCGGGCTCGGGCTGGTCGGACGGGCCCCGGCGGGCGGTCCTGGTGGACGCCGGTCCGGTCCGCCGGACAAGCCCTAGCGGGCGGCCCGGGTGGACGCCGGGCCGAGGATCAGGCTGAGGTTGTGGCCCCCGAAGGCGAAGGCGTTGCTCAGCGCGGCGCGCACCGGTGCGGTCCTGGCCGCGCCCCGGACGTGGTCCAGGTCGCAGGCCGGGTCGGGGTCGTGCAGGTTGAGCGTCGGCGGCAGCGTCCCCCTCGCCACCGCCAGGGCGGTCACCGCCGCCTCCAGGGCGCCCGCGGCGCCCAGGAGGTGGCCGGTGGAGCCCTTGGTGGAGCTGACCGCGGGCGGCCGGCCGGCGAAGACGGCGTGCAGCGCGGCGGTCTCGGCCACGTCTCCGAGCTTGGTGCCGGTGCCGTGGGCGTTCACGTAGTCGATGTCGCCCGGGGCCAGGCCGGCGTTCGCGAGCGCGGCGCGCATCGCGTCGGCGGCGCCGGCGCCGTCCGGCCGGGGCATGGTGGGGTGGTGGGCGTCGGTGGAGGCGCCCCAGCCGATGACGTCGGCGTACCCGGCGGCGCCGCGGGCGTCGGCGTGCGCGGCGCGTTCCAGGACGAGGACGGCGCTGCCCTCGCCGAGCACGAAGCCGTTGCGCCGGGCGTCGAACGGGCGGCTGGCCTGCTCGGGCTGCTCCCAGCCCTGGGCGAGCGCCCGGGCGTTGGTGAAGGCGGCGGCGATGGTCGGGTGCAGCGAGGACTCGGTGCCGCCGCAGACCACGACGTCCGCGTCGCCGGAGCGGATCAGCCGCAGCCCTTCGGCGACGGCCTGGGCGCCGGCCGCACAGGCCGTCACCACGGCCGAACTGTAGCCGCGGATGCCGTGCTTGATGGCGATCCGGGCGGTGGCCATGTTGGAGAGCATGCCCGGCAGCAGGTACGGGCTGACGCCGGGGCGGCCGCGCTCCAGGCGGCGGTGCGACTGCTGCTCGAAGGTCTCCAGCCCGCCGCCGCCGGTGGCCAGTACCACGGCGGTGCGGTGCGGGTCGACGCCCTCGCCGACCACCAGGCCGGCGTCGGCGAGCGCGTCGTCGGCGGCGGCCAGGGCGAGCAGGACGAAGCGGTCCACGCAGCGGGTCTCGGTCGGCGGCAGCACCTCCCGGCCGTCCACGGCGGGGGCGATCCCGGCGGCGGGCAGCCAGCCGTGGGCGGGGTGGCCCTCGGGGACGGCGCGCAGGCCGGAGCGGCCGGCCGTCAGCGCCTCGAACACCTCGGTGGGCTTGCGGCCGAGCGGTGAGACCAGGCCGATGCCGGTGACGACGGCTCCCGGGCGGGCGCTCATGCCTGCACCGCGGCGAGGTAGCGCTCGCGCAGCAGCACCTTGCGGACCTTGCCGGTCGGGCCGAGCGGGATGTCGCTCCCGGAGACCACCAGCACCTGGCGGACGGTGGCGGCGGCGGCCTCGTCGAGGGCTGCGACGACCGCCTCGGTGCGGTCGGCGTCCCGGTCGGCGCCCTCGGCCAGGATCAGCAGCACGTCGGTGACGACCCGTTCGCCGTCGCGGACGGCCACCACCGTGCAGTCCGCCGCGTCGGGGCAGGCGGCCAGCACCCGCTCCTCCGACATGGCGGTGAACAGGCGCCTGCCGTCGCCGAGTTCGACCGAGTCGACGGCCCGGTCGACGTGGTAGTAGTAGCCCTCCTCGTCCCGGTACATCAGGTCGCCGGTGAGGAAGCGGCCGCGGATCCTGGTGCGGAAGGTGGTCGCCGAGTCGTTCCAGTAGCCGAGGGCCAGGGTCGGTGAGGCGGTGGCGAGTTCGCCGACCTCGCCGGGGCCGAGCGGTTCGCCGTCCGGGCCGACCACCTCGCAGTCGACGAAGGCGTGCGGGCGGCCCACGCAGCGACCGTAGCGCTCGGTGCCGGGGCCGTGGGTGATGAAGAAGTGCGAGTGGCCCATCTCGGTGGAGCCGAGCCCGTCCACGAACAGCGATCCGGGTGTGCGGGTGCGGCCGGCGCGGGTGACGGACTCCCGGCTGCCGGTGGCGATCAGGCGGCGGATGTGCACCTCGTGCGCGCAGTCGCCGGTGTTCCACCAGAGGGCGACGGAGGAGAGGTCGCGGGCGGCGAGGTCGTGGTGGGCGAGGTCGGCCCAGGTGGCGGCGAAGCCGACGACGCCGGTGGGCCGCCACTGCTCGACGGCGTCCAGCACCCCGGCGCCGGACTGCCCGGACAGCACGGCGAGCCGGGTGTGCGAGCTGAGCGCGAGGTTGAGCGCGATCAGGGTGGCGGCGTGCGGCGCGGGCAGTGCGCTCAGCATCCGCTCCTGCCCCTGCGGGCGGGGCAGCCGCAGCCGGTGGCGGATCGCTGCGTACAGGCTCGCGTGCGAGTGGACGACGGCCTTCGGCATGCCGGTGGTGCCGGAGGAGTGGGTGATCGCGACCGGGTCGCCGGACCAGTGCCGGTAGGGCGCCGGGGCGTCGTCCGGGTCGGCGGCGCCGAGCGTGCCGATCTCGGGGAGCAGCGGCGCGCCGGGGTCGTGGTCGGCGAGGGCGGCCAGGTGTGCGGGGTCGGCGAGCACGCCGACCGCGCCGATTCGGGCGATGTAGCGGGCGGCCCGCTCGCCGTCGAGGTTGGGGTTGAGCAGCGCGGGGACGGCGCCGAGCCGGGCCAGGGCGAGGAAGGCGAGCACGTGGTCGGCGGCGTCGCCCGCGTAGACGACGACCGGGTCGCGGCGGGTGATGCCGAGGCCGTGCAGGGCGGCGGCGCGGGCCCGGACGGCGCGGTCGAGCTCGCGCAGCGTGAAGGGCTGCCAGGCCGGGTGGCCGTCCACCGCGGTGTCGAAGGTCAGCAGCGGCTCGTCGAGGCCGAGGCCGAGGGCGAGCCGGGTGGTCAGGACGTTGCCGGCGCCGACGTCGGGGTCGTCCGCCAGCAGGGTGCGGAGACTGCGGATGGTCACGGGGGTGGATCCCTCCCTCGGGGCCGGGGCCGGGGGCGGCCCGGGCGGCTGATCGGGTGTCGGGGCGGTGCGGCCGCTCGGGCGGCGGGGGGCTTCGGCGGGTGGCGGCTGGGCGGCGGCTTCGGCGGGCGGCCCGCGGGGACCGGCCGGGGCGGCGGTCGGCCGCGGGCCGTGGGCCTCCGGTGCGGCGGAGCCGGTCCGGCCGGGTGCGGCCCGCGCGGGTGCCGGCCTCGTCGCCGGCTACCCCCGGGGGCTACCGCCGGTGGTGGCCCGGCGGTTCAGCCGGTGACCAGGACGGCCACCGCGTGGTCGCCGTCGTCGGTCTGCTCGGCGGCGACGACCAGGACCAGGTCGGCGTCGCCGTCCGCGAGGAGCAGCGCGGCGAGGTCGAGGGCGTCCGCGGGTACGGTTCCGGGGGCGGCCTCGGCGGGGCTGATCGCCAGGACGGGGCCGGTCAGGCCCCAGCGGGCGGCGATGTGCCCGAGCACGGCGTTGGGGTTGGACTGGAAGAACAGCAGCGGGGCCGGTCGTCGCCCGGGTTCGGCCGTGCGGTCGATGGCCCGCGCGGTGGCGCGGTCGCCGCCGGCGCTCGCCAGCAGCAGGGCGGTCCGCCCGGGGGCGGGCGGTGGTCCGTGGTGCGCCTGCAGACAGCGGTCGGCCGTGTCGGCGACGAGCGGGCCGAGGCCGGATCCGGCGAAGCCGGGCAGGGGCGGCGGCGGGCCGGTCAGACCGGGGCCGGGTCGGCGGGCCTCGGCGAGGACGCGCAGCGCGCGGGCGGCCGGGGCTGGGGTGCGGTCGGTGATCATGGTGTCGGTGTCGGTGTCGGTGTCGGTGCCGGTGCCGGGGAGGGGGGCGGGTACGGGCGGCGCGTTCGGCTCGTGCGGTTCACGCGGCGGCCACCAGCAGGGCGGTGTTGGCGCCGCCGAAGGCGGAGTTGAGACTGAGCGCGTAGCGGGGGCCGGCGGCGCGCGGGCCGTCCAGGACGAGGTCGAGGCCGACGTCCGGGTCGGGGCCCAGCCAGCCGGCGTTGACCGGCAGCAGGCCGCGGCCCAACGCGCCGATGGTGACGACGAGTTCGAGCAGGGCGGAAGCCTCGAGGGCGTGCCCGTGCACGGACTTGCTGGAGCTGACCGGCAGTTCGGCGGTGTGGCGGCCGAACACCCGGCGCAGCGCGCTCGCCTCGGCCTGGTCGGCGAGGGTGGAGCCGGTCCCGTTGGCGTTGACGTAGCCGACCTCCTCCGGGGCGACGCCGCCGCGGGTGAGCGCGGCCTCGATCGCCCGGACGGCTCCGTCGCCCGCGGGCTCGGGGCGGCAGACGTGGTGGGCGTCACCGGCCCGCCCCCAGCCGGCCAGCCGGGCGAGCGCGGGGGCGCCGCGCCGTTCGGCGGCCGGAGCGGCCTCGACCACCACGGCGGCTGTCGCGTCGGCGAGCAGGGTGCCGCTGCGACCGGTGCTGAACGGTCGCAGTTCGCCGTCGCGGGCCAGTGCCCGCCCGGCGTCGAAGACGGCGAACACACCGGGTTCGACCAGGTGCCCGGCCGCGACCAGGACCCGTTCGTGCCGTCCTGCGGCGACCAGTGCGGCGGCGTCCGCGACGGCGGTGGAGGCCGCCACGCAGGCGCCGGTGTACACCCGGGTGACGCCCCGGGTGCCCCAGACGGCGCTGACGCCGGCCGCCACCGCGTCGGCGGTCCTGCGGGTCCGTTCGTCGCTGTGCAGGGCGAGCAGGACGGGCATCCGCCCGCCGTCGTCACCGGTCAGCCCGGCCTGCCGGCAGGCCTGGCCGATGGCGTCGAGGACGGCCCGGGCCAGCGGGAAGGTGTGCGCGAGCGGGACGCCCGGTGGCAGCAGGGCCGCCCGGGTGGTGCGGCGGGCGCTCACGTCGAAGCGGGTGACCGGGCCGAACGCGGCCTTGCCGTGGACGGCGGCCTCGGTCAGCGGGTCGGGTCCGCGCCCGGCGGCGCTGAGCACCCCGAGCCCGGTGACCACCGGCCGGGTGCCGGCGGGCGGGGTACCGGTCATGGCCGTGCGGCCGAGCGTTCGGCCAGGACGGCCGCGCGCAGCAGGTCGGTGGCCTCGTCGACCGTCCGGACGGCGCCGAAGCGGTCGTCGTCGAGGTCCAGTTGGATGCCGTAGCGCTGCTCGAACTCGGCTATCAGCCAAGTGAGTTCGAGGGACCCGAGATCCTCCGGCACGTCGTCGGCGGCGCGCTGCCCGAACGCCGCCAGCATCGTGCGGACCTCGGCCCGGTCGGGGAGGCCGGAGTCGCTCACGCCGCGCTGCCGGTGGTGGCGGCGGTGGCGGCGATCCGCTTGACGACGTCGGCGGTGAACTCGTCGAGCGTCATCAGCGCGGTGGTCTCCATCTCGTCCAGGTCGAACTTGATCCCGAACTCGTCCTCGACCTGCACCGACAGTTCGGCCAGCGCGAGCGACTCGAGGTCCAGCCCGGCCGGCCCGAGGTCGGTGTCCCCGGTGACGTCGGTGACGTCGTACTGCATCTCGGTCAGGGAGGCGAGGACGAACTCGCGGATGCGGTCCTGCATGGTGTGGCTCCTTGTCGGGGTGGTGCAGCGTCGGTGCGGTGTGCGGTGTGCGGTGTGCGGTGTGCGGTGTGCGGTGTGCGGCGTCGGGTTTTCGTGCAACGTCGGGGTGGTGCAGCGTCGGCGCGGTGCGCGCGCCGGGGCGGTTCAGCGCGCGGCGGTGGCCGCGGCCGTGGCGGTGGTGCGCAGCGCGGCCGGGTCGCGCAGCAGCTTTCCGGTGGCGGTGCGGGGCAGTTGCGCCAGCAGGGCGATCCGCCGCGGCCGCTTGTAGGCGGCGAGCCGGCGGGCCAGCCCGTCCTGGACGAGGGCGAGGTCGGCGTCGGGTTCGGTGGCGAGGTAGGCCTCGATCGCGCCGTCCTCGAAGACCACCACGGCCTCGCGGACCTCGGGCAGTGCGGTGAGGGTCTGCTCGACCTCGGTGAGGTCGACCTTGAGCCCGCCGATCGAGACCTGGGAGTCCAGCCGGCCGAGCACGGTGACCCGGCCGGTGGCCCGGTCCAGCTCGGCCGCGTCCCGGGTGTGCAGCCAGCCCTCCGACCAGCGGGTCGGGTCGTCCAGCCCCGGGTACGGCGAAGCCGGCGCGCCGATCTGCAGCTCGCCCGCGACCATCCGCAGCCGCATCCCGTGGACGGGCTGCTTGGCGGGGTGGAGCGTGCCGGACAGGTCGGTGGCGATGACCCCGGTCTCGGTCATCCCGTACATGGTGCCGAGCGGGACGCCGTAGCGGCCGGTGAACAGCGCGGGCAGGCCCGGTCGGACCAGCTCGCCCGCCACGATCATCCGGCGCAGCTGCGACAGCCGCGGCGGAGCGACCGCGCCGGCCAGCAGCTCGGCGTGGAAGGGCACTCCGACGAGGGTGGTCGGCCGGTCGCCGGCGGCGACGGCCGCGAGGATGCCCGCTGCCGTCATCCGTTCCGGCACGGTGACCGCGGCGCGGGCGTGCAGACCGTTGAGCAGTCCGCCGACCAGGCCGAGCACGTGCACCACCGAGGACAGCAGGACGACCCGTTCGCCTTCGCCGGGGAACTCCTCCAGCCTGCGGTAGCAGTCGAGTTCGCGGAGCAGGTCGCTGGCGGTGCGGGCGATGACCTTGGCCGGTCCGGTGGATCCGGAGCTCAGCTGGATCAGCGCGTGCCCGCTGCGGGCCGGGAGCCCGTCCGGCAGGCGGACGGCCACCGGCTCCACCTCGGAGAAGCCGCGCAGCGCCGCCGCGGGCCGGTGAGCGGAGCCTAGCAGCACTTGCGGGGCCAGCCGCGCCACCGCCGAGTCGACCTCGTGGTCGGTCAACCGGTGATCGAGCAGGGCGACTTGGGCGCCGAGCCGCCAGCATGCCAGCAGCGCGGCGACGAACGCCACCGAGGGCGGCAGCCGCAGTGCGGCGGTGCCGCCCGGTTCGAGCCCGGCCGCGGCGAGCCGCTCGGCCTGGTCGTCGACCAGGGCGCGCAGGGCGTCCCGGTCGATCGGTGCTCCGAGGTGCAGGCACTCCTCGCCCCCGGGGCCGGCCAGCAGCAGCCGGTCGACCCAGGAGTCCGGGGCGTCGGCGTGCGGCGGTTCGGAGGGCGGAAGTGAGGAGGGGGAAAAGCGGGTCAACACCACTCCACGCAAGTGAGGGGATTTGACATGAACGCCGTTCACAACCAAAACGGTCAATTCCGTTGCCAGACCATTGCACAGACGATTGGTCAAATCAAGGTCTATACCAATGTGCCGGTTGCTCCTACGCTGCCGACCGGGACCGGCCCGCGCGTGGCCGTCCGGGAATCGAGGATGCCCGTGGGAGAACTCACGCTGGCCGGGATCGAGCGCGCCGCGCGCACGCACCTTCCCCCGGAAATCTGGGACTTCATCGAAGGCGGCAGCGGAGCGGAACGCACCCTGGCGGCGAACCGGGAAATGTTCGCACGCTATGCGCTGCGCCCGCGCACGATGGTCGACGTCTCGTCCTGCTCGCCCGCGCTGACCCTGCTCGGCACCCCGCTCGCCCTCCCGGTCGGGATCGCCCCGATGGCCTACCACCGGCTGGTCGATCCCGCGGGCGAGACGGCCACCGCCCGCGCCGCCGGCCGCGCCGGCGCCCTGCTGGTCGCCGCGATGTTCGCCAGCCGCACCCTGGAGGAGATCGCCGCCGCCGCCACCGGTCCGCTCTGGCTCCAGCTGTACTGGCTGCGTGAACGCGCCGCGCTCGCCGCCCTGGTCGAACGCGCCGAGGCGGCCGGCTACCGGGCGCTCGTCCTCACCGTCGACGCCCCCCGGATCGGCCGCCGGCTGCGCGACCTGCGCAACGGCTTCGCCATCCCGCCGGGCGTGCGCGCCGTCAACCTGGACCCGGCCCTGATGTCCGCCAGCCACCGTGCGAGTGGCGGCAGTTCGGGCATCGCCGAGCACGCCCGCCAGCAGTTCGACCCCACCCTGACCTGGGCCGACCTGGCCTGGCTGCGCGAGCGCACCCGGCTGCCACTGGTCCTGAAGGGCGTGCTGACCGCCGAGGACGCCCGGCTCGCCGCCGAACACGGCGTCGACGCCGTCCTGGTCTCCAACCACGGCGGCCGACAACTCGACGGCGCCCTGCCCGCCCTGGCCGCACTGCCCGAGGTCGTCGACGCGGTGCCGGCCGACCTGCCGGTGCTGCTCGACGGCGGCGTGCGCACCGGCACCGACGTCGCCCTCGCCCTCGCCCTCGGCGCCCGCGCCGTCCTGGTCGGCCGGCCGGTGTTCTGGGGCCTGGCCACCGGAGGCGAAGCAGGCGTGCACCACGTCCTCGACCTGCTGCGCGAGGAACTCGAGCACACCATGGCCCTGTTGGGGCGCCCCCGGCTCGCCGACCTGGACCGCACCGTCCTCGCCCCCTGGCCCTGTCCGGTCGGCTGAACCGCGCACCGCCCGCACCACGTCGTCAAAGGAAGAGAGCCATGACCGAACCGCGCCCGACCACCGCCCGACCCGACCCCTTCCCCGGCTGGGACTGGGACGACCCCGACGACCTCGCCACCCGCCTGGACGCCTTCAGCGCGCAGGTCGCCACCTGCGACAAGCTCGCGGCGCACCCCGGCGGGCTGCCCCGCGACCACGCCGGACTGCGTGAACTCGGCATCACCGGGATCGAGTTCGCCGCCTTCCGGACCGACCACCCGGAGGGCCTGGGCACCGACCTCGCCACCCTGCGCAGCCCCTCGGCGGCCACCGAACCCGGCACCCTCTACCGGGTCGACGGCGACCGCTGGTTCACCCAGCTCGACATCGGCCGCCCGCTGCCCCTCGCCGACGCCAGCGTCGACTGGGTGTACGCCGAGCACCTCATCGAGCACGTCACCATGCCCGTCGCCGTCGGCTGGCTGCGGGAGGTCCACCGCGTGCTGCGCCCCGGCGGGGTGCTCCGCCTCACCACCCCCGACCTGGCCCGCTACCTGGTCGGCTACGCCACCGGTGACGGCTTCCTCGCCAAACACCGCCGCCGCCTCACCACCCTCGGCTTCGGCCCGCCGATGCCCGCCCGCCCGGCCTTCCTGGTCAACCAGATCTTCCGCCACTACGGGCACCAGTGGATCTACGACCTCGACGAGCTGCGCCACGTCCTCACCCTGGCCGGCTTCGAGGCCGGACGGATCCGCCCCTGCGCCTACCGCCAGGGCGTGCGGCCCGACGTCGCCGACCTCGACACCGCGTTCCGCACCGACGAGACCGTCTACGTCGAGGCCGACCGCTGACCGGCAGCCGCTGATCGCCGGCCGCCTCCCGCCTGCCGCCGGCCGCTGGAAGCCGACCGCCGGTCGCCTGTCGCCGGCCGAGCGGCGGCCCGTCGTCGCCGGCAGGCCGTCCGCGGCGACGCCGCCCGCCGGCGGCCCCGGCAGCGCCCCGAACCCGTACCGACTCCGCACCGAACGGGACCCACCCCCATGCCCCTGCACCCCCAGGCCGAGGCCCTGCGCGCCCGGCGCGCGAGCAGCGGCGCACCGCCGCTCTACACCCTCACCCTCGCCGAGGCCCGCGCCGCCGACCTCGCCGACATCCGCGCCGCCGCCGGCACCCCCGAACCGGTCGCCGCCGTGGAGGAGCACCGCATCCCCGGCCCCGGCGGCGAGCTCGCCCTGCGGCTCTACCGCCCCGAACCGCCCGGCCGGCCGCTGCCCGCCCTGCTCTACCTGTTCGGCGGCGGCTGGACGCTCGGCTCGCCCGACACCAGCGACGCGATCTGCCGCCGGCTGACCGCCGAGGTCGGCTGCGTCACCGCCTCCGTCGGCTACCGGCTGGCCCCCGAGCACCCCTTCCCCGCCGCCGTCCACGACTGCCGCGCCGCGCTGGCCTGGCTCGCCGGGAACGCCGGGCGGCTCGGCGTCGACCCCGACCGGCTCGCCGTCGGCGGAGACAGCGCCGGCGGCAACCTCACCGCGGCCGTCACCCTCCTCGCCCGCGACGAGGGCGGCCCGGCCCTGCGCCACCAGCTGCTCGTCTACCCCAACACCGACCACGCCGCCGACACCCCGTCGCTGGCCGAGCACGACGACCCGCTG
The DNA here is from genome assembly GCF_040681575.1 of Kitasatospora sp. NPDC051702. Lineage (NCBI taxonomy): Bacteria > Bacillati > Actinomycetota > Actinomycetes > Kitasatosporales > Streptomycetaceae > Kitasatospora > Kitasatospora sp. NPDC051702. The sequence goes on along the minus strand of NZ_JBFAZB010000016.1, from coordinate 115,987 downwards.
CTCTTCAACCGCCGCTCGGTCGCCTGGTACTGGGGCCACTACCTGGCCGACCCGGCCGACGGCGCCCACCCGCACGCCTCCCCGCTGCGCGCCCCCGACCTGGCCGGGCTGCCGCCCGCGACCGTCATCACCGCCGAGTACGACCCGCTGCGCGACGAGGGCGAGCAGTACGCCCGGGCGCTGCGCGCGGCCGGCGTCCCGGTGGACGAGCGCCGCTACGCGGGCATGCCGCACGGCTTCTTCGCCATGACCGGCACCCTGGACGCCGCCGCCGACGCCCAGCACTACGCCGCCGGCCGGCTGCGCGAGGCCCTGCGGTGAGCGCCGCCGACCGGCCCGTCCCGCTGCCGCTCGGCGAGCTGCACGCCTCGCTCGCCGACCCGCTGCTGGACGCGATGACCTTCCTCAACGAGGTCACCACGCGCTACCCCGACGCCGTCTCCTTCGCCCCCGGCCGCCCCTACGAGGGCTTCTTCGAACCCGAGGACGTCACCGCCCACCTGGATGCCTACCTGGCCCACCTCGCCGAACGCGGCCTGGACCGGGACGCCGTGCGCACCCGGCTCTTCCAGTACGGGCCCACCAAGGGCGTCGTCAACGACCTGGTCGCCCGCACCCTCGCCCACGACGAGGGCCTGAGCGTCGACCCCGAGGCCCTGGTGCTCACCGTCGGCGCCCAGGAGGGCATGCTGCTCGTGCTGCGCGCCCTGTGCGCCACCCCGGACGACGTCCTGCTGGTCAGCTCGCCCTGCTACGTCGGCGTCACCGGCGCCGCCCGGCTGCTCGACCTGACCACCCTGCCGGTGCCCGAGGGCCCGGGCGGCGGGCCCGACCCGCAGGCCGTCCGGGCCGCCGCGAAGGCCGTGCGGGCCGACGGCCGGCGTCCGCGCGCCCTCTACGTCGTCCCGGACTTCGCCAACCCCTCCGGCACCAGCATGCCGGTGGCCGCCCGCAACGCCCTGCTGGACGCCGCCGCGGCGGAGGGCCTGCTGGTCGTCGAGGACAACCCGTACGGCTTCTTCGCCCGCGACCCGGGGGAGCGGCCGACCCTCAAGGCGCTCGACCGCCGCCGCCAGGTCGTCTACCTGGGCTCCTTCGCCAAGACCTGCTTCCCCGGCGCCCGGCTCGGCTACGTGGTCGCGGACCAGGAGGTGGCGGGGCCCGGCGGGCGCCGCACCCTGCTCGCCGACGAGCTGGCCAAGCTCAAGAGCATGACGACGGTCAACACGCCCGCGCTCAGCCAGGCCGTCGTGGCCGGCATGCTGCTGCGCCACGACTGCCGGCTGCGCGCCGCCAACGCCCCCGCCACGGCCCACTACGCGGCCGGCATGGACACCCTGCTACGGGAGCTGGACCGGCACTTCCCGGCCTCCGAGCGGCGCCGGCTCGGGGTCTCCTGGAACCGACCCGAGGGCGGCTTCTTCGCCGTGCTGACGGTGCCCTTCACCGCCGACGACGCGGCGATGGAGCACTGCGCCCGCGCGTACGGGGTGCTCTGGACGCCGATGGCGCCGTTCTACCCGGCGGGGGGCGGGGAACGGCGGCTGCGGCTGTCGATCAGCTCGCTGACGCAGGCGCAGATCATCGACGGCGTGGCCAAGCTGGCCGCGTTCATCGGGTCCGCCACCGGCTGAGGACCGTACGGGCCGAAGGGGTGAAGGGGAGGGGCCCGGCTCGCGAGCCGGGCCCCTCCCCTTCACCCCTCTTCCCCGTCGTGCCGGGGGCTTCCCCGCTGTGCCGGGGTTCCGCGCAGTGCCTGGCGCTCAGCGCACCCGGGTCGAGAACAGCCGGGCCGACCAGTACACCGACAGCACGGTCATCACCGCGACGACCAGCAGGCCCTGCCAGACCGAACTGTCCCCGACGTGCCCGGAGAACAGTGCGCGCATGCCCTCCACCGCCCAGTAGAAGGGGTTCCACCTGGCCGTCTGCTGCAGCCACTCCGGCGCCAGGGTGAGCGGCAGCAGCACCCCCGACAGCAGCGCGATCGGCTGCGCGATGGTGTTCACCACCGGCGCCATCGCCGCGTCCGTCGGCACCATCAGCGCGATCCCGTAGGAGATCGCCGAGGTCATCAGCGCCAGCAGCCCGAGCAGCAGGTAGGCGAGCAACAGGTTCAGCGGGCTGACCCGGAGCCCGAACGGCAGCGCGATCAGGGTGATCAGGACGGCCTGCACCAGCAGCGCCACCATCTCCCGCATCGCCCGGCCGAGCAGCAGCGCGAGCCGGCTCACCGGGGTCACCCTGGACCGCTCGATGATGCCGGCCTTCAGCTCGCCGAGCAGGCTGAAGCCGGTGAACAGCCCGCCGAAGATGCAGAGCACCGCCAACAGGCCCGGCACGTAGACCTGGTAGGCGTCGGCGTAGCTGCTCGCGCCGTCCGGGGCGAGCACCTTCTTCAACAGCGGGGCGAACAGCAGCAGGTAGAACACGGGCTGGATGATGCCGACGGCGATCCAGACCGGGGTGCGGATCATCAGCAGCAGCTGGCGCTGGAAGACCAGCCAGGTGTCGCGGGCGAGCTTCATGGTCTCCCCAGGGGTGGGCGGGTCAGGACTGCTGGAGCGATCGGCCGGTGCGGGCCAGGAACACGTCGTCCAGGCTGGGCCGCTGGAGCTGCACGGTGCCGGGCGTCACACCGGCCCCGTCCAGGGCGCGCAGCAGCTGCGGGATGGCGGCGGCGCCGTCGTCCAGGTAGAGCCGCAGTCCGTCCTCGCCCTCGACCTCCAGGCGGTGCAGGTAGGGCTGCGGGCGCAGCACCCGGGCGGCGCGTTCGGCGGCGCCTTCGGCGGGCTCCAGCCCGACCAGCACGACGTCGCCGGAGATCTCGCGCTTGAGCGCCTCGGGCGTGCCCTCGGCGACCACCCGGCCGTGGTCGACGATCGCCACCCGGTCGCAGAGCGCGTCGGCCTCGTCGAGGTAGTGGGTGGTGACCACGACCGTCATGCCCTCGGTGCGCAGCCGGCGGATCTCCTCCCAGACGTACGCCCGGCTGGCCGGGTCGAGCCCGACGGTGGGCTCGTCCAGGAACAGCACCCGCGGCTCGTGGATGACGCCGAGCGCGATGTCCACCCGCCGGCGCTGGCCGCCGGAGTAGGTGGCGCACGGCCGGTCGCCGAACTCGCCCAGGTCGAAGGCCTTGAGCGCGTCCTCGGCGGCCCGGACGGCCCGCGCCTTGGGGGCGCCGTACATCCGGGCCTGGAGCACGAGTTCCTCGCGCGCGCTGACGCCGTCGGTGGTGCCGCCGCCCTGGGCGACGTAGCCGATCCGGCGGCGGACACCGGCCGGGTCGGTGAACAGGTCCGCCCCGGCGATGGTGGCCCGGCCGCCGTCGGGGCGGATCAGGGTGGCCAGCATGCGCAGGGTGGTGGTCTTCCCGGCGCCGTTGGGCCCGAGGAAGCCGTAGATCTCGCCTGCGGCGACGGACAGGTCGATGCCGCGGACGGCGTCGACGGTGGGGTCCTCCGCGCTCTTGCGGGAGGTCTTCTTGCGGTAGGACTTGCGCAGTCCCGTGGTCTCGATCAACCGGAACTCCCGTGCGGGGATGGGCTCTGCCACGGCACCTGGGAAGGCGGTGCTCGGCACCTGCGATGGCGGTGCTGCGCGCCACCCTAGGGTGAACCCCGGCCTGGAAACAATGGCCTAGACCAATGGACGTGTGATCACCCGGTCTGCTAGGGCGCCCCGGCCCGTGCCCACCTGACGCGGGCTCAAGCCCTGGAACCGGGGGGTGTGTGGTGCCGGGACGGCTCAGGGCGCCAGCGCCTCCAGGCGGTCCGCCGCCGCCACCGCACCGCCCCCGGCCAGCAGGGCCCGGCCGGCCCGTCCGGCGTTCTCCCGCAGGCCGGGGGCCTCCAGCGCCTCCCGCAGGGCCACGGCCAGCCGCTCCGGCCCGACCCGGGCGAAGGGCACCCGCAGACCGGCCCCGGCCGCCACCACCTGCGCCGCGACGAAGGGCTGGTCGTGCCGGATCGGCGCGGTGACCAGCGGCAGGCCGTGCGCCAGGGCCTCGCCCACGGTGTTCATCCCGCCGTGGCAGAGCACGGCGTCCAGCTCCCCGCGGCCCATCAGCTCCAGCACCGGCGCCCGGTCCACCAGGACCGCCCCGGCCGGCAGCGCGGGCAACGAGGGCAGCAGGTCGCGCGGAGCCGCGATCACCGGCTGGACGTCCGGCCCGCACAGCGCCAGCGCCCGCGCGGCCCGGGCGTGGAAGTCCGCACCCAGTTCGCCCGCCAGCGTGCCCATGGTGACCAGTACCCGCCGCCGGCCCGGCAGAAGCCGCCCCCACGGGAAGTCCGGGTCGGCCGGGCGTGCCGGCAACACCGGCCCGACCAGGGCGTGCTCCGGTGGCGGGGCCGGGTCGCCGGTGAGCGCGGGGCCCGTGGTCGCCAGCACCAGGGCGGGGGAGAAGCGCGGGTCCAGGTACTCCTCCGCGGGCAGCCGGGCGCGCTCCCACAGTCCGCGGAGCAACCCCGTCATCCATGCCTCCACCTGCGGCAACGCCCGGTACGGACGGCCCAGTTCCATCGCGCCCGGGGCGAAGCTCGCCCACGGCAGGCCGTGCCGGTGGGCGACCAGGGCGCCCGCCGGGGTGTGCTGGTCGACCAGCAGCACGTCCGGCCGGAACTCCCGCACCACGCTGTCCAGCGGCTTCGCGGTGAACCGCGCGTACGGGACGATGAAGCCCTCCCAGAGCGAGCGCAGCGCGGCCAGCCCGTGGCCGCCCTGCGCCCGGAAGGCCCGCGTTCCGGTGCCGAGCACCACGGCGTCGGGGCCCAGCAGCGGCCGCAGCACGGACTCGGTGCCCGTCCAGGCGACCTGGTGGCCGCGGGCGGTCAGCTCGGCGGCGATGCCGGCCGCCGGGTTGACGTGCCCGGTGAGCGGGGGCATCACCAGCAGGAAACGGGTCATCGGGGGCCCTCCTCGGGGAGCAGTTCCTGCAGGTCGGCGACGGTCAGGGCCTCCAGCCCGGGCAGGTCGAGGCGAGCCCGCAGCCCGGCCAGGTCGGCGGCGGGCCCGAAACGGTCGCGCAGCGCGGCGGCGAGCGCGGCGAGTTCGCACTCGTCGAGCAGCAGGTCGCCGTCCAGCCGGGCGTGCGGGGTCAGCCGCTCGGCCCAGCCGGGCGGCGCGCCGGCCGCCTCGACGAGCAGCGCGACCAGCACGGGGTGCGGCCTGTCGGCGTCCGGTGGTGCTGCAAGGGCTGTGCCTGCGGCGTTCGGGGCGGGGTCCGGGCCTGCGGGGTCCGGCGCTTCGGGGCCCGGGCCCGCGGCGGGCTGCGGCGTTCGGGGGGTCAACGGTTCGACGGGGTGCGGTGGTTCACGGTCCGGCATGGGTGGCTCCCACCTGCTCGACGGCACGGGGGTGAGGCGCGACGGCGCCGGGGCGAGGGCGTCGGCCTGCGGCGACGGCCCCGGGGGCGAACGCGACGGGGAATGGCCCGAGATCACTTGTGCGACCCGGCGGGCGTCGGAATACTAGCCCGCGTGACAGCACTGGAGGCAGTGGCCGTTCACCTCCCCCCGCACGCCGTGCCCATCGAGGCGGTTGGTGAGCGGATCGGCCTGACCCCACGTCAACTTCGTCTCTTCCGCCGCTTCCACGGCCTGGACCAGCTGCGTCTGGACCCGGCCGGGACGCTGCCCGACCTGCTCGAAGCCGCCCTGGACGACCTGCCGGAGCTGCGTGGACGCGAGCGGCACGTCCGCTTCGTGATCCACGCCCGCAGCATGCCGGTGGCGGTGCCCTACCCGCTCAACCCCCTGCACGACCTGTTGGCCGGGCGCGGCCTGGCCCACGCGAACGCCTTCACCGTGACCCACCACGCCTGTGCGGTGGGCCTGCTGGCCATCGACCTGGCCGGCCGGCTGCTGGCCGGCGACCCCGACCCGGAGGCGCTGGCGCTCGTTCTGGCCGGTGAGAAGACCTTCACCAAGGACGCCCAGGTGGTGCCCGAGACGGGCATCTTCGCCGAGGGCGCGGCCGCCTGCCTGGTGAGCGCCACGGGCGGGCGCCACCGGGTGCGCTCCTTCGTGGTGCGCCAGCGGCCGGAGTTCGACGGCCGGTTGGCCGACGACCCGGACCTGCTCGCCCGCTACCAGCGCGAGTACCCGAACGTGATGGTGGAGGCGATCGAGGCGGCCCTCGCCGAGGCCGGTCTGGACCTGTCCGACCTGGCCGCGGTGCTTCCGCACAACGTCAACCAGGCCTCCTGGCGGATGATCGCGCGTCGGATCGGCTATCCGCTCGACAAGGTGGTGCTGGACAACGTGCTGTCGGTCGGGCACAGTTTCGCTGCAGACAGCCTCATCAATCTTCACACCGCGACCACGCGGGGGCTGCTCCGCCGCGGCGACCACTACCTGATCGCCGCCGCCGGTGTCGGCGCGACCTTCTCCGCGATGGTCGTCCAGTACTGACCAGCCGTCACCCCTGCGACCGGCGTGCCGCCGGTCCCCCTTCCACTGCCACACCGCACTCCCACGTACGACGGGACGGGACACCCATGTCAGAACCTGTGGTCCAGACCACTGACCCCGAGCTGCGCGAGCGGATCCGCCACGGCATCGGCGAGCTGCTGCCCCGCGTGCTCAAGCGCGAGCTGCCGGAGATCCCGGAGAACGCCTGTCTCTTCGACGACCTCGGCCTCACCTCCGCGGGCACCATCGAACTCATCCTGGAGCTCGAGGAGTCCCTCGACATCCAGGTGGACGTCGAGCAGATCACCGAGGGCGACCTGCGCTCGGTCACCAGCCTGGCCGACTACGTCGCCGGACACGTCATCCCCGAGGACTGACCAGGTGGCCGGCCACGGCCTGCGGATCACCCGGGCGCTCGCACGGCGCTTCGACGGCCGCTCGGAGCGCTCGCTCGACCCGGACCTGCGGGTCTTCGTCTCCGACCTGGTCCGCCCGTACGGGCTGCCGCTGCGCGAGGACCTGCTGCGCGAGGGCGTCGGCCACTCCTTCGAGGAGCTGGCCGACGGCCTGCTGCGCGAGGTGCTCGCCCCGGACGAGCCCGTCGACCTGTTGATCCTGGCCTTCGACACCCCGGACGTCCGCCCCGGCGCGCCGTCCTCGCTGGCGCTCGGCCGGGCCTGCCCGGGGGCGCCGCTCGCCTACGCGGTCTGCGACCAGGGCACCGCCGCGGCCTTCACCGCGCTGCGGCTGGCCGCCGACCACCACCGCACCGGGTCCTGCCGGCGGGCGGTCGTGGTGCTCGCCGAGCAGACGGCCCTGCACTACCGGCCGGCCGGGCCGGTGGTACTGCCGCAGCGGCACTCCGCCGTCGTGCTGGTCTGCGAGGAGACCGACCGGCCGGGGATGACGGTCGATCAGCTGCCCGGCGCCGAATCGCCCTCTCGGACGGTCCGGGCACGGGCGGCGGAGCTGGGGCCCGACGCGGCGCTGGTGCTCGGCCCCGGGCTGGACGGCGCCGAGGGGCCGGCGGCCCAGCCCTTCACCGGGGTCTGGGCCGAACTCGCCGAGCAGCTGCCCGCCTGGCGGGAGCGGCGGCGACCGGTCCTGGTGGCGGGCCTGGAACGCCGGCTCGGCGTGCTGAGCACCCTGACCATGCCGTGACCGCCCTTCCGGCCGGCCCTCCCGGGGCCGGATCCGCGCGGGGCGGCTCGCCCCGGACCCGTCCGTCCGGGGCCGGGCCCTTCGCGACGGTGGTCGACCTCTGGACCGTCGGGGCCGACCAGCCTCCGGAGGTGGTGTCAGAGCTGTGGCGACTCCTCGACGAGGACGAGCGGGCCCGGACGGCGGGGGCGGACGAGCTGCTGCGGCGGCGCTTCACGGTGGTGCGCGGCGCCGTCCGGCAGCTGGTCGGCGCACGGCTCGGCCGTCCGGCGGCGGACGTGGTCTGGCGGCGGGGGCGGCACGGCAAGCCGGAGCCGTCGGACGCCGGCCGGTTGCGGGTGAGCTGGTCGGCTTCGGGGCCGCTCGCGGTGCTGGCGGTGGCCGAGGGGCGGCAGCTCGGGGTCGACGTCGAGGGGCTGCTCGGTGGTCGGGCGGCCGGGCTGATCGCCGCGCGTCTCTTCCCCGGGGCGGAGGCCCGCTACGTCGCCGCCGCGCCCACGGTGGCCGGGCGGGCGGCGCGCTGCACGGCGCTGTGGTGCCGCCGGGAGGCGTGCGTCAAGGCGTACGGCGGGCGGCTGGTCCAGTCCTTCGGGCTGCCGGTGGCGGGCCCGTCCCCGTTGCTGCTGGCGGAGCCGCGCCCGCTCGGCCGGGGGCCGCTCCGGCTCCTGGACGTGCCGGTTCCGGGGCCGTTCCGGGCTGCGCTGGCGGTCCGCGGCGATGCTCCTGTTCATGTCAACGTGCAGGCTTGGACGATGAGTTGACGTTTCATCGCATCGCAACACGTTTGGTCTGGACCAATGCGTCGGGCCGCTGGTAGCGTCCCGGGAACACCCTCTCCCGAGTCCACCCGGCTCCACCAGCTTCCCGGCTCCGAGCTCCCCGGCTCCCTCTCCGGGCTCCCCCCTCAGCCTTCTCCCGGCCCTTCCCCCGGCGAGCCGAAAGGCGCGTGCGACGTGAACCCGAACGACCCGACCCCGAAGTGTGCGACCCCGAACGACGTGACCCCGAACGGCGTGACGCTTGCCGACGTGGCGCTCACCGGTGCGACCCCGACCGGTGCGACCCCGACCAGCAGGAGCGTCGAGGTCCGGTACGCGGCCCCGGGCGGCGGCTCCGGGCCGCTCACGCTCGGTCAGGACAACATGATCCGGTGCATCCGGCGCGAGGCCCCCGAGCAGATCAACAAGGAGTCGGCCTGGCCGGTCCCGGACGGCACCTCGGTGTCCGCCGGGCTGGCCGCCCTGCGCAGGCTCGTCGAGCGGCACGAGTCCCTGCGGACCTCCTTCCCGGCCGGGCCGGGGCCGGACGGCTACCCGCAGCAGCAGGTGGTCCACCCGGAGGGCCGGTTCAGCGTCACCGTGGTCGAGACGGGTGATCGCAGTGACGCCGAACTGGACATGCTCGCGGCCGAGTTCGGTCGGACGGATGTCGCCGTCGCAGTGGACCTGGCGTCCGCGCCGCGGCTGCGCTGCACCCTGCTCGCCGACGGTGAGCGGCTGCTGAGGCTGGTCGCGGTGGTCTGCCACGCCGGTGCCGACGGCGCCGCCATCGCGCTGCTGATCCAGGACTGGGTGGCGCTCGCCGCCGGCAAGGACCTCCCGCCGGTCACCGCCCCCACGCCGCTGCGGATCGCCGAGGCCGAGCGCAGCCCCCAGGGCCGCCGGCGGTCGGCCACCGCCCTGCGGCACTGGGCCAGGATCCTGACCACCGGCCCGCAGGCGGTGTTCGCCGACGCGCGGATCGCCGGCCCGCCGCACGACCTGGGGGCCGTCCTGGTCCGTTCCCGCGGCGCCGCCGCGGACCTCGCCGCGGTCTGCCGGCGCACCGGCGCGAGCCCGTCCGTGGTGCTGTTCGCGGCCTTCGCCGCCCTGGTCGCCCGCCGCGCCGGCCGCGCGGACCTGTCGATCGCCGCGCTGTCCGCGAACCGCCAGCGCGCGGCGCTGGTCGATCACGTCGGCACCCTCGCGCAGGACGCGCTGATCCGGCTGGACACCGGTTCGGCCGACTTCGACGAGCTGATCGGCCGCGCCAAGTCCGCCTCCTTCAACGGCTACTGGCACAGCACCCTGGACGCCGAGCAGGTGTGGCAGCTGGTCGAGGACGCCGCCCACGTGCGCGGGGTCCGCTTCCCCCGGCAGGTCGTGGTGAACGACCTCAGTCTGACCATCCCCACCGCCGTCGCCGACATCCAGCCCGTCCCGGCCGTCGACCCGGAGTTGACCCGGCTGCCCGCGCCGCCCCTCGGGGTCCGGCTGATGTTCACCATCCTGCGGATCAGCGGCAGCCTCGACTTCGCCCTGATCGCCTGTCCGCAGGTGCTCGACGCCGACGAGACCGACCGCTTCGCGCAGGCGCTGCTCGCCGTGCTCACGGCCGCGGCCGACGGGCCGGTGCCGCTGCACGCGCTGCCGGGCCTCGCGGAGGTCCCGACGCCCGAGCGGGGCGAAGGGTGGCGGCCGGTCGACGGCGCATGGGTCGACCTCGCTGCCGTCCGGGGCCTGCTGGAGGAGGCCATCGGCTCCCGGGCGTCCGTGGAAGTTGCCTTCGAGAGTGGCGAGTTGGTCGCCACACTGACGTTCTCGGGCGCGCCCGTCGAGCCCGCCGAGGTGCACCGCGCGGTGGTCGCGGCCCTGCCCGGCCGGGACACCGCGATGGCGCCGCACCGCTACGTCGTCCGGGGGCCGGAGGGCACCGTCGCCGGCGACGGCCGCGACCCGGAGGTCATCGCCAGGGTGGCCGCGCTCACCTGAACGGGGGAGCGGAGGCGGGGCGCCGGCCGCTCACTCCAACGGGTCGTCGACGCCCTCCCACCCCAGCTGCCACGAACACGCGGACGTGGCGCCGGAGGTGAGCCCCCACGGGCTCGGCACCTCCTCCTCGTCCGGGTCGCCCCGCACCGGTAGCCGGTCGATCACCGCGACCAACCGCGGTGGCAGCTGCGGTGCCAGACCGCGGTGCACCCGGGAGAGGATGTCGCGCCGGACGTCGTCCGGCAGCAGCGGCCGGCTCATCCGCAACGCGCCAGGCCCGGGCGGGCGTTCGGTCCGCGCGAGCTGGTCGGACCAGGCCCGCCAGTAGTCCGCGTCGTCGGTCTCGCCGAGCATCAGGTGGTGCAGGTGCAGGCAGTACGCCGCCGTCCCGCTGCCGGATCCGGCAGCGAAGCGCCACCAGAACTCCGCGCCCTCCTCGCGGCCGGTGGCGTAGAGCAGCGCGGCGAACACCTCCGCCCCCTCGGGCTGGATCCGCCGTGCGTTGACGAGCAGGTCGAGCCCTCGGGAGGCGTCCGGCGCACCCAGCACCAGGGCCACCACCAGACCCAGTTCGAAGGCGGCCTGCTCGTGCTCCGAGGGCAGGTGTGCGGGCGCGGCGGTGAGCCGGGCCTGACGCACCGCGGCGATCCGCTCGGCGTGGGCCCGCTCGGGCCGGGGCACGTGGAGCGGGGTGCGCCCCCCGGCGTTGGGGCACGCCCCGTCCCCGGTGCACACGCGGTCGGCGGGACGGGGCCCGTCCGCTGCCTGCGCCCCGTCGGACGGTTCGGTCCCGTCGGACGGTTCCGCTCCATCGGCCGGGTCTGTCCGGTGGGCCGGTTCCGCCGGGTAGGCCGGTTCCGCCGGGTCGTCGCCGAGCCTCCCGTCGGGCCGGCCGGTGGTCGGGCGGCGGGTCACAGGTCCCCCGCGTGGTCCGGGAGTTCGCCCACCCCGAGCCGCCGGGCGAGCCGCTCGCGGGCGTGCCGCAGGTTCGAGTGCACCGTCGCCACCGGCCGTCCCAGGTACGCGGCGATCACCTTGACGTGCAAGCCGAGCAGGTAGCGCAGGATGACCACGTCCCGCTGGCGGTCGGGCAGTTCGAGGATCGCCGCGTACAGCCGCACCTCGTCCGCCTCGCTGTGCAGCAGTCCGTTCGCGACCTGCTTGAACGCGCCGATCACCGCCGCGAAGGTGACCGCCTCGACCGCCACCGGCTCCTCGGCGGCCACCCAGTCCGCCACGTGCCGGTTGGCCAGCCGCCAGGCGTACGCGGCCGGTTCCTCGAAGCGCAGGACCTGCGGCCAGCAGCGGGCCAGGTCCGCCTTGACGGCGTCGACCAGCAGTTCGGCGTCGGTCCGGCTGCCTATCCGGGTCAACGCGAGGGCGTGCCAGGCGGGTTCGTGCGTCTCGCAGAACGCCGCGTAGGTGAGGTCGAAGCGCTGGCCGAGGTCGGTGCCGGCCCCCCGGTCCGGCCCGGCCGTGCCGGTGCGCTCCACCGTGGCGGCTCCCCGGTACCCGCGCACGGGCGCACCCCTGTCGATCGTCATCGAGCCTGCTTTCCGTGGCCGACGGCTGCCCGCCGGGCCACTCGAGGGTCGGGCTGTCCGTGCCCATCCTCATTCCACCAGGCCTGTCACTCCAGGCTGCAATCCGAATACAGATTGTCATCTCGTGGTATCTGGTGACCAGTTGAGCGGCGCGGCGCGGGATTGGCCCTTCGATACGGTGGGCAGCAATCGTCAGGTGCCCGCACCGGCCCAAGGGGGGAACGCGATGAGCCTCTACGACGGAGTCGACCTGCGACTGAACGTGCCGCACTCGGCCCGGATGTACGACTACTACCTCGGTGGCTTCACCAACTTCGCCGCCGACCGCGAGGCCGCCGGCCACGCCCTCGCCGTCGCGCCCTGGCTGCGCGCCGCCGCCCGCGCCAACCGGGCCTTCGTCCACCGCTCCACCCGCGCCCTCGCCCAGGCCGGCATCGACCAGTTCCTCGACATCGGCACCGGCATCCCCACCTCGCCCAACCTCCACGAGGTCGCCCAGCGCGTCCAGCCGCGCGCCCGCGTCGTCTACGCCGACAACGACCCGATCGTGCTCTCGCACGCCCAGGCCCTGCTCACCGGCACCCCCGAGGGGCGCACCGCCTACGTCGAGGCCGACGTCACCGACCCGGCCGACGTGCTCGCCTCGCCCGGCGTGCGCGACACCATCGACCTCGACCGTCCGGTCGCGCTCTCCCTCAACGCCCTCCTGCACTTCGTCCCCGACGCGCGCGGCGCCTACGGCATCGTCGAGCACCTCAAGTCGGCGCTCGCCCCCGGCAGCGCCCTGGTGATGACCCACGTCACCCCCGAGTTCGCCCCGGAGGAGATCGGCCGGCTGGTGCGCATCTACGAGTCCGCCGGCACCGCGGCCCAGGCCCGCACCCTGCCCGAGTTCACCCGGTTCTTCGACGGCTGGACCCTGATCGCCCCCGGCGCCGTCCCCACCCCGCACTGGCGGCCCACCCCCGCCGACCCGCCCGTCAGCGCCGCCGAGGCCTGCGCCTACGCCGCGGTGGCTCTCCGGCCCTGACTCCGGTGCCTCCCCGCGGCCGGCCCGCCCCCGCCTCCCCGCGGCCGGCTGCGCGCGCCGCCCCGCGGCCCGCCGGGCGGGCCCGTGCGGCGGTGCCCCCGCGGGCCCAGACTGGTGGTGGACCGATGCCGCCGGCGAGGCTGGGAGAGGCATGCTGCTCGGACTCACCACCGCGCTGGTCGCGACCGTCTGCTTCGGCCTCGGGGCCGTGTTCCAGGCCCGCGGGGCGCGCTCCGCGCCGCGGGCGGACCGCGTGCGGGCCGGGCTGCTGGCCGCGCTGGTGCGGTCCTGGCAGTTCCTGGTGGGGACGGCGCTGGACATCGTGGGCTTCCTGCTGAGCATCGTGGCGCTGCGCAGCCTGCCGCTCTTCCTGGTGCAGGCCGTCACCAACGCCAGCCTGGCGGTGACGGCGCTCGCCGCCGTCTGGCTGCTGGGCGCCCGGCTGCGCCGGGGCGACGCGGCCGGGATCCTCGGCGTGGTCGTCGGTCTGAGCCTGCTCGCGCTCGGCTCCGGCCGGGAGGGGCGGGAGTACGCCCCGGCTGCGTTCCACTGGGCGCTGCTCGCGACGACCGCCGTGATGCTCCTGCTCACCCTCGTCCTGGTGCGCCGGGAGGGCAACGCGGCCGCGGCCGGTCTCGGGCTGCTGGCCGGGGTGGGCTTCGGGGTGACGAGCCTGGCCGTGCGGGTGCTGGACACCTCCGGTGCGGTCGGGGTGCTCACCGATCCGGCGGCGTACGCGCTGGCCGTCGGCGGCCTCGGCGGCTACCTCGCGTACGCGCTCGCGCTGCAGCGCGGCACGGTGACGGCCGCGACCGCCGCGGGCACGGTCGCCGAGACCTTCGGGCCCGCGCTGGTCGGCGTGGCGGCGCTCGGGGACGCGGCGCGCCCCGGATTCGAGTGGTGCGCGCTGACGGGCTTCGCGGTGGCCGTCGGCGGCACCTTCCTGCTGTCCCGCTTCGGCGAGCTGGAGGGCGAGTCGGCCGAGGCGTTCGCCGGCGCGGCCCGTGACGCCGGTGGCCGCACGGATGCCGGCACGGGGACGGGCGCGGACGGAGGCCCGGAGGCGGCCGGCGGTCCGGAGCCGGACGGGGACGCGGACGACGACGGCGGTCCGCGGCCGGACGGGGACCGGCGGGCAAGGCGGGCCGTTCCGCCCCGGTAGCCCGGACGGCGCCGCCGTGCGAAGGTGACTTGCCGGACAAATCGGACGGCGAGACGCCCATGGATCGGCAGGTGCGCGATGGCGGACGAAGACCGGGACGACCTCCGACCCGGCCCCCGGAGCTCCGGGCCCGCCGAGCGCCCCGTCGCCCTCGTCACCGGGGCGTCCTCCGGCATCGGCCGGGCCACCGCCGTCCGGCTGGCCGACGCCGGCTGGCACACCCTGCTCTCCGGCACCGACCGCACCCGCCTCGAGGAGCTCGCCGCCCGCACCGGCGGTGTCGCCCTGCCCGAGGACCTCAGCAAGCCGGACGGCCCCGCCCGCCTCGCCGAGGCCGCCGTCGCCGAGACCGGGCGGGTGGACGCGCTGGTGGCCAGCGCCGGCCTGGGGTGGCGCGGCGCCTTCGCCGACACCCCGTCGGACACCCTGGACCGGATGATCGAGGTCAACCTCGCCGCTCCGCTGCGGCTGGTCCGCCTCCTCCTGCCGGGCATGCTGGAGCGCCGCCACGGCCGGATCGTGCTGCTCGGCTCGATCGCCGGCCAGGTGGGCGTGCGCGACGAGTCGGGCTACTCGGCGACCAAGGGCGGGCTGGCGATGTTCGCGGAGAGCCTCTGGTACGAGCTGCGCGGCACCGGCGTCGGAGTGCGGCTGGTGCTGCCGGGAGCGGTGGACACGCCGTTCTTCGACCGGCGCGGCACGCCCTACCAGCGGGAGCGCCCGCGGCCCGTCCCGGCGGAGCGGGTCGCGGCCACCGTCGTCGCGACCATCACCACCGAGCGCGACCGCCTGTACGTGCCGCACTGGCTCGGGTTCCCGGCCCGGATCCACGGCGTGGCGCCGGGCGTGTTCCGGCGCATGGCCTCCCGCTTCGGGTGAGCTCCGGGTGAGCACGGCGACCAGGGTGCTCGCCGCCGCCGCGGCGGCCGAGTTCCTGCACCTGGCCCCGGCCGCGGTCCGCCTGCCGGTGCTGCGCCGCACGCTGGCCCGCCGCACCGCCGGCCACGGCACCGCCCCGGGCCACGTCGCACTGACCTTCGACGACGGCCCGGACCCGCGCAGCACTCCCTACGTCCTGGACGCGCTGGACGCCCTGGCCGGGCCCGGCCGGGTGCGGGCCACCTTCTTCCTGCTCGGCTCGATGCTGGAACGCGCCCCCGCCCTCGGCGCGGAGCTGGTGGCGCGCGGTCACGAGGTGGCCGTGCACGGCTGGTTCCACCGCTCGCAGTGGTACCCGGCCCCGGCCCGTGACCTGCGCGAACTGCGCCGCGCCGGGGCGGCGGTGACCGACCTGTGCGGGGCCCGCCCGCTCTGGTACCGCCCGCCGTACGGGGTGCTGACCGCCGGGCCCGCGCTGGCCGCGCGCCGCCTGGGCCTGCGCAGTGTGCTCTGGACGGCGTGGGGCCGGGACTGGACGGCGGAGGCCACCGGGCGCACCGTCCTCGAGACCGCCCGCCCCGGCCTCACCGCCGGCGCCACCCTCCTCCTGCACGACTCCGACTGCACCTCCGCCCCGGGTTCCTGGCGCGCGACGCTCGACGCGCTCCCGCTGATCGCGGCCCACTGCCGCGAGCACGGGCTCACCCTCGGCCCGCTGCGCGACCACGGCATCCCGCTGCCCTGAACGGCCGGGTCCGGTTCACCCGGTCCGGAGCCGGCGCCCTCGACTCGCGTGACCCGACGGCGTACCGGCGCTCCCTCAGTCGAGCCCGACCCGTTCGAGCGCGGCCGCGAAGCCCCGGTTCCAGCCGTCCGGGCTGGCGCCGGGCGAGGGGGCCGGCTCCGGGCGGTCGAGGGCGGCGAGCGCGTTGCGGACCACGTCGGCGGGCCGGGCGGTGGCGACGTCGGCGTGCCCGAGCTCCAGTTCGTGCTGCAGGTTGTCCCGCCCGTGCCCCTGGACGACGTCGAGCAGCAGCAGCCGCCGGCCGAGCGCGCGGGCCTCGCTGCAGGTGTCGCCGGAGCTGGTGACGACGAGGTCGGCGGCGGCCATCAGGGCCGGGATCCGGTCGGTGTACCCGAAGGGGCGCAGCCGCGGCTCCCGGCGGGCGGCCGCCCGCAGCCGGTCCTCCAGTTCCCGGTTGCGGCCGGCGACGGCGAGCACGTGCGGGCCGGCCGCGGCGAGCGAGGCGGCGGTGCGGGCGAGCGGCCCGAGGCCCCAGGAGCCGGACATCAGCAGCACGCACGGCCCGTCCGCCGGGACGCCCAGTTCGGCGCGGGCCGCGGCACGTGCGGGCGGCCGGTAGAACGGCTCCCGCAGCGGCGCGGGCAGCACGGAGACGGCGGCGTCCGGCCGGTAGCGGCGGACGGCGCAGGCGGCGACCTCGGAGGTGACCAGGAAGAGGTCGGTGCCCTCCTGCACCCAGAGCCGGTGCGGCGTCACGTCGGTGCAGAACACGAAGTGCCGGAAGCCGCGCATCGGCAGCCGGTTGACGGCCGAGGTGGCGGTGGCGAAGACGGACACCACCAGCTGCGGCCGCTGCGCCGCGACCAGCTCCCGCAGGGCCGGGAGCAGCCGGGCGCGGGCGGCGGCGTCGGCGAGCAGCGCGATCCGGGCGCCCGGGCGCAGCGCCGAGAAGTGGAAGGCGTCGTACACGCCGGGGAGGTCGAGCAGCCGCCGGAACACGGCCTCCCCGGCGGCACCCGAGCGCTGGCCGAGCAGGGCCATCGCGTCCACGGTGCAGGTGGTCCAGCCCCGGGCCCGCAGGGTGTCGGCGCAGGCCCGGGCCATCACGTCGTGGCCCTGGCCGAGGGAGCCGGAGACCAGCAGCGCGTGCGGCACGGACGGCTCCGGTCAGGAGGCGGTGGGGGTGGCGGCGGTGGCCCGGTACCAGTCCGCGTACCGCCGCACGCCCTCGGCGAAGTTGGTCCGCGGGGACCAGCCGAGCAGCCGCTTGGCCTGGGCGGAGGAGATCCGCCGCCCGGCGTAGTCGGCCTTGCGGCCGTCGATGTGCTCGATGCTGACGGGCCCGAGCAGCTCGTCGACGGTGTCGGCGATGTCGCGCACCGAGACGGCCGTCGAGCCCTCCAGGGCGAAGGTCTGGTCCTCGGCGGCGAGCGAGAGGGCCCGGACGTGGGCGTCGGCCAGGTCCTCGACGTAGACGAAGTTGCGGCTCTGCCGGCCGTCTCCGGCGATGGTGATCGGCCGTCCGGTCAGCGCCGCCTGGACGAACCGGGCGACGACCAGCTCGTCGCGCATCCGGGGCCCGTACGGGATGCCGTAGCGCAGGATGGTGAAGTGCTGCCCGTAGAGCTCGCGGTAGCTGTGCACGAGCATCTCGGCGGCGAGCTTGGTGGCCACGTAGAGGTGCCCGCTGTGCTCCAGCTCGATCGGCACGTGCTCGTCCAGCTCCTGTTCCCCGCCGTCGAGTTGCTCGTCGGTGAGGGCGGCGCCGTAGACCCACACGGTGCTCGCCAGGACGGTGCGGCTGAGCCCGCTGCGCCGGGCGGCCTCCAGGACGGTCTCGGTGCCGTCGATGTTGGTGCGCACGGCGCGCACCGGGTCGGCGGAGACCTGTTCCACGTCGGCCATCGCGGCGAGGTGGTAGACCACTTCGCTGCCGGCCAGGGCGGCGGTGAGGGCCGGGAGGTCGAGGACGTCGATCCTGGCGTGTTCGGCGTCGGGGTTGAGGTACTTGTCGGTGGTGTCGACCGCGAGGACCTCGTGGCCCGCCGCGATCAGGTGGTCCACGACGTGTGAGCCGATGAATCCGCATCCCCCGGTGACGGCTATGCGCACGATCTCTCTCCTTGTCGAGCCCTTGTCGGTGCGTGGTCTCTGCGTGGTCGAAGGGTGGTCGGCCTGGTCGGAGGTCCGGGCGGTCCCGTCCGGTGGGCCTGTCCGGCGAGCCGGGCGGCCCGGGCGGTCCCGGTGGCCTCGGCGGTCCCTTCGGTCCCGGGCGGTCGGGCCGCGGGCGGTCCGGTCACCCGGCGAGCCGCCGGTGGACCGCCGAGACGGCCTCGATGACCTGCTCGGTCTCGTCCCCGGTCATGTCGGAGTGCACCGGCAGGCAGACCTGCCGCGCGCAGACGTCCTCGGCGACGGGCAGCGCCTCGCGCCGGTAGGGGGCGAGCACGGGCTGCAGGTGCAGCGGCAGGTCGTACACCTCGCCGGACAGCCGCACCCCGTACTCCTCGGAGACCGCCCGCTTGAAGGCCGCGCGGTCCACCCCGGCGGGCAGCAGCGCCACGTACTTGTAGTAGTTGCCGCGGGAGCCGGGCGGTTCGAGCACCGGCTCCAGGCCGTCCAGCCCGGCCAGCGCCTCGTCGTAGCGGCGGGCGACGGCCCGGCGGGTCTCGATGAACTCCTTGAGCCGGCGCAGGTGGACGGCGCCGACGGCGGCGTGCAGCTCGCTCATCCGCCAGGAGTAGCCGAGCCGTACGTGGTGGTTCGTGGTGAAGGATCCCTTGCCCTGGTCACGGTAGGTGCGGGCCTCGTCGCGCAGCTCCGGCGACTCGGTGAGGACCATCCCGCCCTCGCCGCTGGTGGTGACCTTGGTCGGGTAGAAGGAGAAGGCCCCGGCCAGGCCGAAGGTCCCGGCGGCGCGCCCGTCGTGGCTGCTGCCGTGCGCGTGCGCGGCGTCCTCCACCAGCGGGATCCCGTGCCGGTCGCAGAGCGCGCGCAGCGCGCCGACCTCCGGGGTGACCAGCCCGCCGATGTGCACCAGCACGACGGCGGCGGTGTCCGGGGTGAGCGCCGCGGACAGCGTCGCGGGGGAGAGGGCGAGGGTGGCCGGGTCGACGTCGGCGATCACCGGGCGTCCGCCCGCGTGCAGCACGGCGCCGGCCGTCGCGTAGAAGGTGACGGCGGGGACGACGACGTCGCGGCCCCGCACGTCGACGCTGCGCAGGATCACCTCCAGCGCGGCGGTGCCGCTGCTCACCGCGACGGCGTGCGAGGCGCCGTGCTCGGCGGCGAAGGCCTGTTCGAAGCGTTCGGTCCACGGGCCGAGGGTGAGGGCGCCGGTGGCGAGCATCTCCGTCACCGCGTCCGCGACGGCCGCGCGGTCGCTCTCGTCGAACACGATGCGGGCGGCTGGAACGCCCATGGGCACCTCCGGCGGCGGGCTGGGGTCAGCACCGATCGGGACGGGTCGCTCCGGACCGGGGCAGATCGGTCCGGGCCAGGCACATCACGCTACTTCGCCGGGCTGCCCGCGGCCCGTCGTCGCCGCCCGCACGGGTGACGCCGGGGCCGCGGCGGCCCGCCCGCCGGGGCCCCGCGGGGCCGCCCGAGACACCTCCGGGAGTAGGTACGACTGCTTCCGCCGCAGGCCGTGCGCTCCGCCGTCCGGGGGAGGGGTGTACTGCGTCCGCAGTACGCAAACGGCCTGCGCAGGGACGACGACGGAGGAGGGGCCGGCGATCAAGGATTGGTCATGCTGCGGGCGGACCGCGCCGTGAGGCGTCGATCCGGCCGCGGCGCGCACTGTGCCCGACATCCTGAAGGAGTCCACTCTCCGTGGCCACGTTCCTGTACCGCCTGGGCCGATGGGCCTTCGTCCGGCGCCGGCTGGTGTCCCTGCTCTGGGTCGCCGTGCTGGCGGTCTGCGGAGTCCTGGCGGCCAAGGCGCCCGCCGCGCCCGACGACGGCTTCGCGATGCCCGGCACGGAGGCGCAGCAGGCCTTCGACCTGATGAACGAGCGCTTCCCCGGCGGGCACGCCGACGGCGCCTCGGCCCGGCTGGTCTTCGTCGCGCCGTCCGGGCAGAAGATCACCGCCGAGTCCAACCAGCAGGCGGTGGAGCGGACGGTCGCCGAGCTCGCCCACGCCCCGGAGGTCACCGGCACGGTCAGCCCGTTCAAGGCCGGTGCCGTCTCCAAGGACGGCACCACCGCCTACGCGACGGTGAGCTACTCGGTGAAGGCGGGCACGCTGTCCACGGGCGCCACCGACGCCCTGCAGCAGGCCGCCCAGCACGGGCGGGACGCCGGGCTGAAGGTCGAGGTCGGCGGCAACGCGCTGACGGCCAAGCCCGAGGCGGGCGGCAGCAGCGAGGCGATCGGCATGGCGCTGTCCGCGGTGGTCCTGGTGATCACCTTCGGTTCGCTGGTCGCCGCCGGGCTGCCGCTGCTCACCGCGGTGGTCGGCGTCGGCCTGGGCATGGCCCTGATCACCGCGTTCGGCAGCATGCTCGGCCTCTCCTCGACCACCGGCACGCTCGCGATGATGCTCGGCCTCGCGGTCGGCATCGACTACGCGGTGTTCATCGTCTCGCGCTACCGGGCCGAGCTCGCCGAGGGGCGCACCCCGCAGGAGGCCGCCGGCCGGGCCGTCGGCACCGCCGGGTCCGCGGTGGTGTTCGCCGGTCTCACGGTGGTCATCGCCCTCGCCGGGCTCTCGGTGGTGGGCATCCCGATCCTCGCCAAGATGGGCATGGCGGCCGCCGGCACCGTGGTCGTCGCCGTGCTGGTCGCGCTCACTCTGGTCCCCGCGCTGCTCGGCTTCATCGGCCGCCGGGTGCTGCCCCGCAAGGTCCGCAAGGCCCGGGGCGCGGTCGAGTCGAAGCGCGAGAACGGCGGCTCCCGGTGGGCGCGGTTCGTGCTGCGCCGCCCGCTCGCCGTGCTGCTCGGCGGCGTGATCGGCCTCGGCGTGCTCGCCGCCCCCGCGCTCGACCTGCGGCTCGGCCTCCCGGGGGACGAGTCCAAGCCCGTCTCCACCACCCAGCGCCGTGCCTACGACCTGCTCTCGGAGGGCTTCGGCCCCGGCTTCAACGGGCCGCTGACGGTCCTGGTCGACGCCAAGGGCACCGCCGACCCGAAGGCCGCTGCGGGCGAGGTCGCCAAGACGGTCGCCGCGCTGCCCGGCGTGGTCTCGGTCGCCCCGCCGATGTTCAACCAGGCGGGCGACACCGCCCTGCTGAACGCGGTCCCCGCCACCGGTCCCAGCGAGGCCCGGACGAAGGACCTGGTCCACGCCATCCGCGGCCACGCCGACGGCCTCAGGTCGGCCACCGGCGCGACGGTCCTGGTCAGCGGCACGACGGCGATGAACATCGACGTCTCGCAGAAGCTCACCGACGCGCTCGTGCCCTACCTCGCGGTGGTCGTCGGCCTCGCCGTCATCCTGCTGCTGGTGGTCTTCCGCTCCGTCCTCGTCCCGCTGAAGGCGGCGCTCGGGTTCCTGCTCTCGGTGGCCGCCGCGCTCGGCGCGGTCGTCGCGGTCTTCCAGTGGGGGTGGCTGGCCGACCTCATCGGCGTCGAGCAGACCGGGCCGGTGATGAGCATGATGCCGATCTTCATGATCGGCGTGGTCTTCGGCCTCGCCATGGACTACGAGGTGTTCCTGGTCACCCGGATCCGCGAGGGCTTCGTCCACGGCGAGCGGCCCGCCGCGGCCATCGTCACCGGCTTCCGCCACAACGCCCGGGTGGTCACCGCCGCCGCCTTCATCATGATCGCCGTCTTCGCGGGGTTCATCGGGATGAGCGAGCCGATGATCAAGATGATGGGCCTGGGTCTGGCTGCGGCCGTCGCCTTCGACGCCTTCGTGGTCCGGATGACGATCGTGCCCGCGGTCCTGGCCCTGCTCGGCCGCCACGCCTGGTGGCTGCCGCGCTGGCTGGACCGGCTGATACCGGACGTCGACGTCGAGGGCAGCAAGCTGCAGACGGCGGCCCCGGAGCCGACCCCGGTCCGGGAGTCCGTCGGCGTGTAGCGCCGCACTCCGGGTGGGGCGGGCCCGTCCCGCCCTGCCCGACCCGGCGGTCCGGTCTGATCCGCGGGCCCCTCCGGCCCGCTGACCCGTCCGGCCCGCCGGCCCCTCCGGTCCCTCAGCCGGGGCCCGCCCCTCCTCACGGGGGCGGGCCCCGGCTCGGACACCGGTTCGAGCCCGTACCGTTACCGTTGCTGTCGGGGCGCCACCGCGGCCGCCCCCCTCGACCCGGCCCGCCCCGCCCACCCGGGCGCGGCCCGGCACGACCTGGCAGACCCCGGCGAGGGTGCCGCCAGGGCACCCCCGACCCGGAGAGCACCACGATGAGCGACACCTGGCAGCGGCTGCGCCGCGACCACCCCCGGCTGTTCGACGTCGCCGGCGGCGCCACGCTGATCCTGATGACCGGCGTCGGCGCCACCGTCGACCAGACCGGCCACTACACCGGCTTCCGCCCGCTCACCAGCATCATCGCGCTGCTCTCCGCCGTCACGGTGTTCGCCCACCGCCGCCACCCGCGCGCGGTGGTCGCCGTCACCCTGCTCTGCACGATGGCGCTCACCCTCACCAGCCCCCGGCTCACCTCCGGACTCGCCACCCCCCTGCTCGTCGCCCTCTACTTCCTCGCGGTCCGCACCGACCGCGCCACCGCGCTGCGTGCCTCCATCGCCACCGCCGCGCTGCTCACCGGCCTGTCCGTGCTGGCCGACGGCGTCGGCCCGATCGGCGAGCGGCTCGGCGTCCTCGCCTGGGCCCTGCTCCCCGGCGCCCTCGGCGACTCCATCCGCAACCGCCGCGCCCACCTCGCCGCCATCGAGGAGCGCGCCGAACGCGCCGAGCGCACCCGCGAGGAGGAGGCCCGCCGCCGGGTCGCCGACGAGCGGATCCGGATCGCCCGCGACCTGCACGACGTCGTCGCCCACCACATCGCCCTCGCCAACGCCCAGGCCGGCATCGCCGTCTACCTCATGGACAGCCACCCCACCCAGGCCCGCGAGGTGCTCAGCCACATCACCGACGCCACCGGCTCCGCGCTCCAGGAGCTGCGCGCCACCGTCGGCCTGCTGCGCCGCGCCGAGGATCGGGCCCCGCTCGAACCCGCGCCCGGCCTGGACCGGCTGCCGGAGCTGATCGGCGCCTTCGAACGCACCGGCCTGCCGGTCCGGCTCACCGTCGAGGGCGAGGCCCGGGCGCTGTCGCCCGGCGTCGACCTCACCGCCTACCGGATCGTCCAGGAGGCGCTGACCAACGTGGCCAGGCACGCCGGGGGCGCCGGCGCGGAGCTCACCCTGGCGTACCGCGGCAGCCGGGTCGCCGTCACCGTGGCCAACGGGCGCCCGCCGGCCGACGGGCACTCCCGGCCCACCCTGCCGCCGCACGCCGCCCCGGGGGAGAGCGGCTTCGGCCTGATCGGCATGCGCGAGCGGGCCGCCGCCGTCGGCGGCCGCCTCACCGCGGACCGGTGCGCCGACGGCGGCTTCCTGGTCACCGCCGAACTCCCGCTGCGCACCGGTGCCCGCGACGACGGCCCGGCCCGGGAGGGCGGCGTCGGCGGTGACGCCGTTCGGCGGGGCCCGCTGCGGGACGGCGTCGCGCGGTGCGCCGGCGGGGGCGAGGACCAGGACGCCCGGTCCGTTCGAGCCGCCCGGTCCGTCCGAGCCGTTCGACCCGTCCGTTCCGTTCCAGACGACAGGGGCCACGCATGACCATCCGGGTACTGCTCGCCGACGACCAGGCACTGCTGCGCGGCGCCTTCCGGGTCCTGATCGACGCCGAGGAGGACATGGAGGTGGTGGGGGAGGCCGCCGACGGCCACCAGGCCGTCGAGCTCGCCCGTACCACCCGCCCCGACGTCGTCCTGATGGACATCCGGATGCCGGGCTCCGACGGCCTCGGCGCGACCGCAGCCATCTGCTCGGACGAGGAGTTGAGCGGCACCCGGGTGCTCATCCTCACCACCTTCGAGATCGACGAGTACGTGGCGCAGGCGCTGCGCGCGGGCGCCGGCGGCTTCCTGGGCAAGGGGGCGGACCCGGCCGAGCTGCTTGCCGCCGTCCGCACCGTCGCCGCCGGGGACGCCCTCCTCTCCCCGGCCGCCACCCGCGCCGTGATCGACCAGCTCCTCGCCCAGCCCGATCCGGCGGCCGGCGGCGCCTCCGAGCGGCTGGCCGTGCTGACCGCCCGCGAGCGCGAGGTCATGGCGATGGCCGCCACCGGACTCACCAACGAGGAGATCGCCGAGCGGATGTTCGTCAGCCCGTTCACCGTGCGGACCCACGTCCACCGTGCGATGGCCAAGCTCGACGCCCGGGACCGCGCCCAACTCGTGGCCATCGCCTACCAGTCCGGTCTGGTTCCGCCCGGCCGGCCGAGCTGACCGGCGCCGGCCGTCGCCGTGGCACCACCGGCGCGGCACCACCGCTTCCGTGGCGGCACCACCGCCGTGACATAACCCGCCGCGACACGGTCGAATCCTGATCCGAGAAATCGTCAAAGTCTGGCCGAATGTTAATGATTCGGCCTTCAGCCTGCCCGAAAACGTCCTCCGAACTGGTGTATCCGCGAGTAGTCTGCCGGTGACTCAGGATGAGGAGGATGGTCGTGGAAACGAAGGACACGGCAGGCGAGGTGCGGACTTTCCAGCCGTTGCCCGGGCGTCCGGCGGACGCCGCGCAGGACTTCGACCTGCGGCTGACCCGGCTGCTGGGCCTGCTCGGGGTCGACGCCGCCTACGGGCCCGACTTCCCGAGCGCGGCGCGGTGGGAGGTCCACAAGGCGCTCGCGGGCCGGTCGGACCTGCCCGAGGAGTACTTCCAGGCGCTGCTGGAGGCCGCGGTCCACGACCCCAACCCGAGCTTCAACCGGCGCTTCGTCGAGCCGGCGCTGCTCGCCTTCGGCCAGCGCAGGGTCCGGCTGACCCTGCTCGGCTACCTGCACACCGGCACCAACGCCGAGCGGGCCGGCGCCGCCCGGGCCTGGTACTGGACGTCCCTGTCCGTCGGGGACGCCCGCAACCGGGCCGCCGAGGACGAGGGGTCGACCGTCCGGGACGCCTGGTACCAGGCCGCGCTGCGGGAGTTCGTCGCCAACGAGGACCTTGACGTCCGGCGCTCCATCCTCCCCGGGCTGCCCCTCGTGCCGCGCGCCTACCCGGCGCAGCTGCACGCCCTGGTGGAGACCGCGGTGGCCATCGCGCGTTCGCACCCCGACGAGTACATCCGCCACCGCGCCGAGGTCCAGGTCGCCCTCTGACCGGTTCCCCCGGGTTCGTGCCCGGCAGGTTCGCACCGGCGGTGTTCGTACCGGTCGGGTTCGTGTAAGTCGGGTTGGTGTAGGTCGGGTTCGTGCCCGGCAGGTTCGTGCCCGGAGCGTGAATTCAGGGTGCCACCACCACGAGGTGCCTGTTCGCGTGCGATCCTGCGCGCGCCGGCGACGCATGCCGTGCAGTCGGGCCGAACCCGGGGCGGTCCGGACGTCCGGACCGGTCCCCGGAGTGCGGGTGGCGCGGGCGGGGTGGAGCGGTCTGCGGTGGCGGCGGACCGCTCCACCGGCCGTCCGATCAGCCGGTCTTGACGGTGATCTCGCCGATGTCGGTGCCGAGGTCCAGGCGGTACTTGCCGTTCGGGTCGTTCTGGACGCCGATGTGCTTCTCGCCCAGGTCGGTCGAGGCACTGACGTGGTAGGCGGCGGTCGGCACCGTCACCTTGATCTCGCCGTTGGAGGTCCTCGCCGTGATGTCCTGGGCCTTGCCGGGGGTGAGCGTGATCCCGCCGTTGTCGGTCTTGGCGTGGACCTTGTCGCCCTTGAGCGTGGTCCCCTTGATGTCGCCGTTGTCGGTGCGCACGTCGACCGCCCCGGCGACGTCGTCGAGTGCGATGTCGCCCGAACTGGTGTGCACCGTGACCTCTCCGACCTGCGAGAGCTTGACCCCGCCCGAGGACGTCCCGCCGCTGATCGGCAGCCCCGGCGGCAGTTCGACGGTGTAGTCCACCGAGCAGTTGCGTCCGCAGCCGCCCAGCACCAGCACGCCGCCCTCCACCCGGGTGGTCGCGCCGGGCTTGTCGCTCCGGTAGGTGATCGCGCGGTGCACCGCGGCCTGGGTGGCGCCGGCCTTGCCGCGGACGGTCACGTCCCCGGCGGAGGTGTCCAGCCGCACAGCGGTGATCCGGTCCGACACGGTCGCGTCGTCGTCGAACCTCGTCCCGACCGGGTTGCAGGCGCTGAGCACCCCGACCGCCAGCCCGCCGACCGCGAGCGCCCCTGCGTAACGCTGGTAGTGACCCATGATCAGTTCCCCCCACATCGTGCACATCGTGCGCGTTCGTCCCGTGAAAACCCCGTATGACCGCTCCTGTCCGGAGCCGTCCCGACGACAGTAACCGCGCGTGGTGGCCCGGGTCGGTGGTATTAACCCCCCAATGCACCCGGAGGCAGCCCGTACCCGCGGGCCCCGCGCCCGGCCGTCACCACCCCGTCGCCCACCGGCGGCCGCGCCGACGGATCCGCCTCGACCCGCCGCCCCTCCCCGCCCGTTCTGGAGCCCACGGACCACCGCGAGACGCCGGCCCGCCTATCCCTCATCGGTCTCCTGGCCGACGGCTTCGTTGGCGCGGTCGATCTCGGCCATGTGCTCCTCCGCCCAGGTCCGCAGCCCCGCGAGCGCGTGACGAACGGCGTCCGGCTCAACGTCGCGATCGCCGGGGACGGACCGGCGGTCCTCCTGCTGCACGGCTTCCCGCACACCTGGCGGCTCTGGGGCGGCATCATGGGCCGGCTGGCCGGGCGGTACCGGGTCATCGCCCCGGACCTGCGAGGCTTTGGTGCCACTACCGGGCGCTGCCCACCAGCGCGCAGCAGATCCAGGACGCCGTGGCGACGGCCCGGCTGACCATGCCCACCATGGCCGTCGGCTCGCACCCCGTCGGCACCGGACTCGAACGCCAACTCCGTCCCGTCGCCGACGACCTGGTCGGACACCAGCTCCAGGACTGTGGCCACATCATCCCCCTCGACCGCCCGGACGCCTTGTTCGCGCTCCTCGCCCCCTTCCTCTCCGCCGATCTGCGGAGTGACCGGAGCGGAGCCGAAGGAGAAGGCGGCGATGACGGTGACGCGACGCCGGTAGCACCGGGCAGGACCGCAGAGGGCGTTCTGCTCACGGTGCCCTGCTCGTCCGCCGCACGCCGATCGTCACCCGAACAGGGGGTGTGAGGGGGATTCGGCGGACTGCGGCGGCCGGGCGGCCTACGCTGCGAACGGGCGGGCCGGGTGCCGGCCGAGGCCGTCCGAGGGAATCGAGGAGGAGCCCGTGTCATCGTCCTGCGACCCCCAGGACGCCCCCGTCGGTGATGTGGGGGCGGCGCTCATGGTGATCGACTCGCGGCTCAGGGCCGTGTACGGGGGAAGGACCGATCCCGACCCCGAACAGCAGCGGCTGGTCGCCCAGTTCGCCGATTCGCTGGGCCCCGATGGGTTCGACGCGTTGTTGGACGGCGCCTGCACGCTCATCTTCATGTACATGAACTGGCTGCGGACGGTCTGCGAGAACCACGACGAGGACGTCATCGAGTACGTGGTGCCCAGCATGGTGGCCACGATGCGGATGATGCCCCTGACCTTCCGTCCCGAGGTGGTCCCCACCATGGCGGGCCTGCTGGTCGCCGCGGGCAGTGGTCTGAGCCCCAACCTGTGGCGCGCGCAGTACGGGCCCTGGACCGATGCCGAGATGAATCCGCTGGAGGCCACGGCCGCCCTGCTCGCGGAGCGCATCAACCGGATGTCCGGCGGCGACCAGGACTTCGCCACCCGACTGATCACCGACGCCCTGTCCGGCCTCGACGAGGACTGACCCGCCCGGGCCCGGCGCGCCGAAGGCCCTGCCGGATCCGCCGTCCCGGCAGGGCCTGCGCGTCGCGCGGTTCCGCGTCTCAGTAGCGCTTGATCGCGGTGATCCACGCCTTGTTCGCCTGGGCGACGCCGTCGTACGCGCCGGGCCACTGGCGGGCGGGGGCGCCGTCGTCGGTGCGCCAGTCGGCGATCTCCAGCATCAGCGCCGAGTTGAAGTTGGCGAGGGCGAGTTCGCCGCGGTCGCCGAGGGTGCCGGCGTAGTTCCAGTGCTGGTTGCCGCCCCAGGTGCAGGCCCACTGGCGGGCGGGTGCCCCGGGGTCGGTGCGCCAGTCGGCGATCTCCAGGCACTTGCCGGAGTTGCGGTTCACCAGCTCGAAGCCGCCGTTGTCGGGCACGTAGTCCCACATCTGGTTGGCGCCGCCGGTGCAGGCCCACTGGCGGGCGGGGGCGCCGTCGTCGGTGCGCCAGTCGGCGATCTCCAGGCACTTGCCGGAGTTGGCGTTGACCAGCGTGCTGGAGGTCGGGTTGCCGAAGCTGCCGCCGGCGGCGGAGGCGGGGGCGGCCGGCAGGGCGGCGGCCAGGGCCAGGGCGGCGCCGGCGGCGACCGCGGCCGGTCGGATGCGGGGGGAGGTGGTGCGGAGGGTCAAGGCGGACCGGTCCCTTGGGGAAGTGCTCGCGGGCGGAGCTCGTGGGGGAGAGGGGAGAGGGGAGAGGGCGGGGCACGGCGGACGCCCAGTACCCAGATCCGCGTCGGACCGGGCCCCAGCACAATGCCACAGGGCCCGTCCCCCACAGCCCGGACACGTGCCCGGACCGCCGACGCGCGAGAACTCTACGCAGGCACGGGTAAACCCCGGGCCAGGTGATGATCAAGATTCGGTACGGTCGTCTTCTCGCGGGTCATGGGCCGAGGAGCCTGCCTCGACGCGGGGGCGGACCCGTGGCCGGGCCGTCCGCCGGATGACCACCCGTCAGCCGGGCGCCGTACCGCCCCCGTCCGGGGCGTCGTCGCGGCCCCATCCCCGGCGGCGTACCGCCCCCCCACCCCCGGGTGTCGTCGTCGCACCCCATTGCATATCAGGGCCCTGATACATGTAAGGTCTCTGTTGAACCTGATGCTGCGCCACCCCGCCCGGAGGAACGACCGTGACCAGCCACGCCCCGCTCGACCGCATCGTCGCCGGCACCGGACCGGGTCTCGTCCTCATCCACGGCACCGGCGCCGAGGCCGCCTCCAACTGGGGCCCCCTCATCGACGCGGTGCGCGACCGCTACACCGTCGTCGCCCCGAACCTGCCCGGCGCGGGCGGCACCGCCCCCGAACCGGACCCCCTCGACCTCGACCACCTCGCCGACCGGGTCGTCGCCACCGCCCGCGCCGCCGGGCTCCACCGCTTCCACCTGGTCGGCCACTCGGTGGGCGCCGCCGTCGCCACCGCCGTCGGGGCCCGCCACCCCGGCGCCGTCGCCTCGCTCGTCCTACACGCCGGATGGGTCAGGACGACCCCGCGCGAGGCCTTCATGTTCGACCTGTGGGCACGCCTGCTGCGCACCGACCGGGACCTACTGGCCCGCGAACTGGTCCTCACCGCGATGGGCCCCGACCTCCTCGCCGCCCTCGACGACGCCCAGTTCGCCGAGATGGCCGCGAGCTTCACCGCCATGCTCGACGACCGCATCCTCGGCCAGATCGAGCTGGACGCCCGGGTCGACCTGCGCGACGCGGTGCGCCGCATCAGCGCGCCCACCCTCGTGCTGGCCAGCGCGGACGACCGGGTCATCCCGCCGCACCACCAGCGCGAACTCGCCGCCGCCATCGCCCGCGCCGAGTACCTGGAGGTCCCGGGCGGGCACGGCCTGCCGTTCGAGGACCCGGACCGCTTCTTCTCGGCCGTCACCGAGTACGTGGACAAGTGCCAGGCCCGGGAGGCCGCGGCCGCCGCCACCTGATCCCCGGCGTCCCCGGCGCCCCACCCACCCGGCCGGCCGGCCGTCTGACCGGCCGGCCGTCTCCGGCCCCGCGGTCGGACGCGGGGCCGACCGTCAGCGCCCGCCACGGTCGGCGGCCGCGACCTCGCTCACCGCGTCGGCGACGGCGCGGTGGTCCTTCTTCAGGATCGCCCCGTGGTTGCTCGCGACCTTCGCGCTGACCTCGATGTTCGGGTTGCGGGTGGTCACGCCGTCGAGGCTGGTGCGGATCCGCTCCTGCTCGTCGCCGCGGCTCCCGAGGGAGGACCCCGACGCGACCACGTACCGCACCGGGACGGTGATGCCGTCCAGCACGGGGCTCAGAGCGCTCTCGCGGGAGATCCGCCCGAGCTCGATGTTGCAGTCCGACATCTCGTCGGCCGTCATCCGCGGGGTCAGGCCGGTCGGGCGCGCCAGCGGGAGGAACCAGCTCCACTGCCGGAACTGCTTGCGGATCCGCTGTTCCATGGCCTCGTCCAGCCAGTCGTACGGGAAGGCGCCGTCGACCAGGACCGCGCCCAGGGCGCGCTGCGGGTTCCTGGCGGCCCAGTGCGCCGCCACGAACGCCCCGTAGGACCAGCCCACCACCAGCGCCCGGTCCACGCCGCGGGCCGCGAGGACGGCGTCGACGTCGCGGACGGCGGCCTCGAAGGAGTAGTCGGACGAGCGCCCGGACTTCCGGCCGCGGGCCCGCTCGTCGTAGGTGATGTGCCGCCAGTCCGTCCCCAGGTCGGTGATGACGTGCCGCCAGTACCCCTGGGTGGCGAACTGGCCGTTGAGGTAGAGCACGGGAATGCCGGGGCCGCCGCTGTCGGTGACGGCCAGGGCCGTGTCGTCGACCGGGACCATGCCGGTCCACTGCCGGGCGGTCGAGGTGCTGCTGTTCTTCGCCATGGTGTTCCCCCTGGTCGTGTCGTGCCGTGTCGTGCCGTGTCGTGATGAGTCGAGTCGCGCCGAGTTGCCGTTGCGCCGCGTTGCGCCGGGCCGGGTCGGGTCGTGCCGGTGTGCCGGAGCGCCCCGGTGGTGTTCCGTCAGAGGCTGCGCGCGGTGATGTCGCCCTGGGAGGTGGTGGCGCGGATGTCGAGTCCGGGGGTGCCGTCGTTGCGCAGGGCGTTGCTGATGCGGCCGTGGCCGGTGCCGGCGTCGAGGGTGGCCGAGACGCCGGCGGCGGCACCGACGGTGATGTCGCCGGACTGGGTGCCGAGCACGACCGCTCCGCGCACCGCCTCGGTGATCCGGATGTCGCCGCGTGCGGTGCTGATCCGGGCGGGGCCGGTGAGACGGCCGATCTCGACGTCGCCGTCGACCGCGGTCAGGCGCACGCTCGCCGCCTCGTCGATCTTGATCTGCCGGTACGCGCCGTCGAAGTGGACGTCGCCGAGGCGGCCGACGCCGCGCAGCTCGCAGCTGGAGGTCCTGGCCTCGACGCGGGAGCCGACGGGCAGCTTGACGGTGACCTCCAGGGCTCCCGAGGGGCCGAAGAGCCGGTTCGCCGGTTCGGGGGTGCTGATCCGGAGGACGCCGTCGGCGTGGGTGACGGTGGTCTGCTCGGCGGTCTGGACGTCGCGGCCCTTGGCGGGGTTGGCGGGCCGGACCTCGACGGTGGTGTCGCCGCGGTCGGCGGCGATGAACTGGACGCGCCCGGCCGGGATGTCCAGGACGGCGGCGATCGGGGCGGGGGTGTCGAACGTCTGCATCGTGCGCTCCTGTGCTCGGTTGCCTGCGTGCTGTTTTCTGACAAGAGAAACGCTACGTTGCTTTCCATATCTCGGCAACATGCTTGTTGCGCAAAAACTTTTACTCTGCAGGTCAAGTGACAGTTTTCATTGCAATGGTCTCTCGCCTAACGCAACGCCAGTGACTCGCGGCATTGCAATGGGTTGGAGGTGAACGCTATGGTGAGGGCGCAGGGCCCCGGCGAAGGGGAACCGGGGGGCGCCGAGGGATGCCGAGGGCCACGAGGAACACCGCCAGGGGTCGCGAAGTGCGCCGTCCGCCAACGGCCGTCACGAACCGTCGAACACGGTCGAAGACCGTCGAGGAACACCGAGGAGACCGCGATGCCGGGAGGCAGGCTCACCCAGCAGGAACGCCAGCAGATTGCGCTGGGGCTGGCCGACAGCCTCCCCTACGCCGAGATCGCCCGGCGCCTGGACCGCCCGACCTCGACGGTCACCCGTGAGGTGATGCGCAACGGCGGCCCGACCTCCTACCGCGCCGACCTGGCCCACCGCGCCACCGAGCACCGCGCGCACCGGCGCCGGCCCGTGGCCCCCCGGGGTCCGGAGTCCGGACCCCAGCCGGACGGGCGCGACCCCGAGGCCGTGCGCGAGTACGAGGAGTCGCTCACCACCATCCTCATGCACTCGGGCCTGCCCAAGATGACGGCCCGGGTGCTGGCCTGCCTCTACACCACCGACGCGGGCAGCCTCACCGCCGCCGACCTCGCCCGGCGCCTGCAGGTCAGCCCGGCGTCCGTCTCCAAGGCGGTCACGCTCCTGGAGGGCCTGGAGCTCATCCGCCGGCAGCGCGACGAACGCCGCCGCGAGCGCTACATCGTCGACGACGACCTCTGGTACCAGTCGATGATCCGCAGCGCCCGGGACAATGCCACGTTCAGCGAGGCCGCCCGACAGGGCGTCGGCGTCCTCGGTCCCGGCACCCCGGCCGCCACCCGGCTGGAGAACGTCGCCCGCTTCCTCGACTTCGTCTCCGAGGGCATCGTCCGCGCCGCCGAACAGGCCCGTGACGTGCTCTACACCAAGCCCGAAACGCCCCAGGCCGCCGACGCCGGCACCCCGGCCGCCGCTACCTCCGGCACGGCCGCCGACTCACCCGCCACCTCCGGGCCCGGCCCGGTCCGCGGCTAGGCGATCTCGTTCGGAGCATCGCATCATCGGATCGTCGGGTCCGGTGTGTCGTCGACCGGTGCTCCGTGGGCCCGGACCTGGTCGTCCGAGGCGGCCCGGTGTTGTGCCTCGGTTCCGAGCAGGGCGGCGGCTTTCAGGGTCTCCGACCAGCTGCCCGTTCCGAGTTCCTCCACGGGGCGCAGGAGGTCGGTGGCCTTCTCGGCACAGGCCAGCGCCGACGCCGGCGTCCGCGACAGCAGTGCTCGGCCGTGCGCGAGCAGCAGGCCGCCGAGGAAGTCGAGCGTCTGGACCTTGGGGACGGTGAGGTCACCGCCGAGGTGCCGCTCGGCGCCTGCCAGCAGGGTCTCCCGCATCGCGATGGACTCGGCGTGCCGCCCGGTGTGCCAGTAGGCGCCGGCGAGGAGCAGCTGCGCCTCGTAGGTGTCCGGGGCGTCCGCGGACCGGACCCGGGTGTACTCGGCCAGCGACTGCTCCAGTGTGGTGACGGCGTCGTCCGGGCGTCCGTCGTACAGGTAGCGCTTCCCGAGCCGGTGGCGCGTGGCGAGCGTGGCGGAACTGTCGAGGCCGTCGGTCCGGGCCAGGTCCGCCAGGAGGCGTTCCGCGACGGAGATGGCGTCGGCGGTGCGGCCGACCGCCCCGTAGACGGTTTCGAGGAGGGCACGGGCGTTGACCGTCCGTCCGTGGGTGTCGCCCACGCGCCGGGCGTAGCCGTCGACCAGGCGTTCGGCGGGTGCGACCGCGTCGGCGGCCCGGCCCGCCGCGAGGTAGCAGGTGACGAGGGTCTTCCTGGCTGTGAGGGTCGGCAGGCCGTCGTCACCGTGGATCCGCTCGGTCTGCGCGTGCGCCAGTTCGGCCGTCTCGGCCGTCTCGGCCGCCTCGTCCGTCCGGCCGATCTGGCGGTAGTAGCCGGCCAGGAGGGCGCGGCTGTGCACGGTGTCCTCGTGCTCGTGGCCCAGCGTGCGCTCCTGCTCCCGCAGCACCTCCTCGCCGAGCTCGACCGCTTCGGCGTCACGGCCGGTGTTCTGGTAGCAGGCGGCGACGTTGCTGCGCATGGTCAGCGTCCGCGGGTCGGTCGGGCCCCACAGCTGCTCGACGTCGGCCAGGAGCTGTTCGGCCAGCGCGAGGGCGTCGGCTGGCCTGCCTGCTTCGTAGTACGAGATGACGAGGTTGTTCCGGACCGAGATGCCGCCGGACAGGCCGCGTGAGGATGCGGACGGGGTCGTCGACAGCAGCTGTTCCCCGAGCGCGACGGCTTCGGCGCCGCGCTCCGCGATGTTGTAGGCGGAGGCGAGGCCCAGGAGGGCCCTCCTGGTGTCCATGTGGTCGGGGCCGAACCGCTCCTCGCACTCCTGAGTGAGGAACTTCCAGTACTCGATGGCCTCCACGTGCAGGCCCGCGTCGATGAGACTGCGTCCGAGGGCGAACAGCAGGGAATTCGCTCCGAGCATCCACATGAACTTGTGTTCCGTCCGGGCCAGGTGCTCGCTGTTGGCACGCAGGACCTCGACCAGGACGCGGTCGGTGTGCTCCGGCTCGGGCCACAGGCTCTGGAGGCTGCACGAGGCGGCGAAGCAGGCGCCCAGGTACTTGGGCCCGACCTCGCGGGTCGCGCGGGAGGTGAGGGCGTGGACCGCGATCGCGCGGGGGCCCGCGTCCGGGCCGCCGTCGGTCAGCAGGTTGTAGTTGTGCAGCACGGCCAGGACCTGCCGGACCTCGGTGGCGGTGACGGGCGGTTTCGGTTCCTCCTCCCGCCTCGTCACCAGGCGCCGCAGGTTCCGCAGCACGGACTTCGGTGGGAACGGCCGGTGATCCGGTGGTCGGGGCCCCACCGGCGCTCGGCGAGGTAGGCCAGCACGGCGGGCTCGGTCCACAGCTGCCGTGGGTGTCCGGCGGGGTCGAGCACGGCCGCCAGCTGCATCGCGGGGACGGCCAGGCCCACGGGCTCCTCCCGCTGCGCCGCCTCCAGCGCCACGAGCAGGGCCGTGGTGACGGGCCGCCCGTACTTCTCGGCGTCGGTGGCCGCGGGCATGAGCGAGTCGAGGTCCGCGGACCGCGCGGTGAACCTGTCCAGGTACTCCCCGGTGGTGCAGCCGTTGCGGACGGTGTACGCGGCGGCGTGCCCGAGCGCGAGCGGCAGGTGTCCGAGCACCTCGGCCAGCCGGTCCGCGGACTCGTCCAGCAGCTCGGCCCGCCCTGCGCCGGTGAGCCGTGACCGCAGGAAGGCCAGCGACTCGTCGCGGCTGAACAGGCCCACCTCGACGATCGTGCGGCCGGCGGAGCTGACCGTCGCGTCGCGCAGGCGGGTCGTGGCGAGGACCTGGCTGGCGGGGTTGCGCGCCCGGGTCGGCCACACGGCGCTCCGGGTGAAGTCGGTGACGTCGTCGAGGACCAGGAGCCACCGGCCGTCGGTCGCCGTGAGCCAGCTCAGGAAGGCGGCGGCGTCGCGCTCGGTGTCGGCGGGGTCCGCGGTGGTGCCCGGCACCCCCAACGCGGCCGCGGCCCGCGCGTACTGGGCGAGGACGTTCGAGACGTCGGTCGCGTCCACCCACAGGACGAGGTCGGCGCCGGTGTCGGCGGCCCGGTGCGCCCACGCCGCGGCGAGCTGGCTCTTGCCGACGCCGCCGCCTCCCGCCAGCACCGCGGACCGGAGGCCCACTCCGGCCGGCGCCTCCGCGGCGAGGGCGGCGGCCAGCCGTCCGTGGACGTCGTCCCGCGACTGGAAGGCGCTCGCCAGCGGGGGGAGGGCGCCGAGCGGGAAGGGGCCGCCACCGGTTGCCTGCGGCGGCCCGCCCCGGGCCGGCGCCGGGTTGACGATCACCGTCCCGATCCGACCGGCCAGGATCGCGGGACCGTGGACGGTGCCGCCGCTGAGCGTGTTGGTCACGGTCATCGGCGCGGCGTCCGCCGCCGGCCCGGCTCCGGCCCGCTCCTCCGCGTGCCCGAGCTGCTCCTCCCCGGCCCCGGCCCCGTCCTCGTTCCCGTCCTCGTTGCCGTCCACCGCCATGGCCCCTGCCCTCCCCGGCGCCGCCCGTCAGGAGAAGGCTGCCACTGCCCGCCCCGCCGCGGTGTCCGTTCCGGCAACACGGGCCCAGAGCCGTGCACCTGGCCCCGCTCCGGGCCGCCAGCCCTGCCGATCGGCAGGGTGGAACGGCTTGGTCGGGCCAGCGGAGCGCGAACCATGTGCCGATCGGTACATGCCTGAACGGGGTCGTTACGGCCACGCTTGGGGCACCAGGACGGCGGCCACCGGGGCCGCCCCGGGGAGGGAGTCCACCGTGTTCCGCATCCGTACCCACGCCCACGACCGCGTCCTCGCCCATGCCCACGCCCACGTCGGCGCCCACGACCGCGCCCAGGACCGTGTCAGCACCCTGGCCCGCAGCGGTTCCCGCACCGCCCGGGCCGCCGCGGCCGGCGCCCTGGTCCTCGCCGCGCTCGCCGGCGTCGCCCTGGCCTCCGCCGCCCCGTCGGGCGCTTCGTCCGCGGCTCCGTCCACCGCCCCGTCGGCGCAGGAGGGCGTGCGAGCCGCGCGCCCGGCCGGCGTCACCGGTACCGCGCGGATCCGGTACGCCTTCGTCCCCGACGACGAGATCTGGTTCACCGTCGATGCCCGGGCGGAGCCGTACACCCACCTCTTCCCCGGCACCCGCCTGGAGAAGGGCCTGCCCACCGACGCCCGGGGCGCCGTCCACTTCTCCCACCGCAGCGCCGAGACCGGGCGGACCTACACCGCCGACGCGGAGGTGGACTGTCTGGCCACCGGTGGCCCGGTCGCCACGCTGACGGCGGTCGTCACCAGGTCGGACACCGGCGAGGTCGGTCAGCGCATAGGCCTGAGCATCTACCAGGGCCGCGACGGGGGCCGCGTCGACGGGAGCGGCGGGGGTGCCGGCCGTGACGGTGCTCGCCTCGGGTTCTCCTGGGGCGTGGGGAACGTGGACGTGGGCGCCGACGGCAAGCCGTACCAGCCGGTGGTCGGCACCTGCATGGCACCGGCCCCCTTCGCACCGGTCCTGCGAGGCGGATTCACCGTCCACCACACCGAGTTGGAGGTGCGATGACACCAGGGCGTCACCCGAGGCATCACCCGGCGGGGGCGGCGATGGCCACCTTGCCCACGGCGCGGCCGTGGAGCAGGTGCCGGACGGCGGCCGCCGCCTCGGCGAGCGGGTAGACGCGGTCCACGACGGGGCTGAGCGTGCCCGCGTCGATCAGGGCGGTCAGGTCGCGCAGCCCGTCGGCGTGCTCGGAGGCGATGAAGGTCCCCAGGGTCTGGCGTGTGAAGGGAGAGAGCGCCTGGGCGCGCAATTGCCGGTCGGTGCCGCCGAGCCAACGGCCTTCCGTCTCACCGCCGGTGATGACGAGCCTGCCGCGGGTCGACAGGGCGCGGCGCAGATCCCTGAGGCTGCGGTTGCCCGCGATGTCGACGATGACGTCGTAGCGCCGCGGGTCGGCGAGGAAGTCCTCGCGGGTGTGGTCGATGACGTGGTCGGCGCCCAGGGCCCGTACGGCGTCGAGTTTGGGGGTGCTCGCGACGGCCGTGACGTGGGCTCCGAGGGCGTGGGCGAGTTGGACGGCGAAGGTGCCCACGCCGCCGGAGGCCCCGGTGATCAGGACGTGTCGGCCCTCCTGGACCTGCCCCCGGTCGCGGACGGCCTGGAGCGCGGTGAGCGCACTGATCGGTACCGTCGCCGCCTCCTCGAAGGAGAGCCCGGCCGGCTTGGTGGCGATCCGGTCGGGGCGGGCGACGGCGTACTCCGCGAAGGCGGCCGGTGCCGTGCCGTAGACCTCGTCGCCGGGTGCGAACCCGCTCACGCCGGGGCCGACGGCCGCGACGACGCCGGCGATGGTGCGGCCGGGGTTGGCCAGCTTCGGCCGGCGCAGTCCGCTCACGGGCCGCACCGCGTACGGCAGGCCGGCCATCAGGTGCCAGGTGCCCCGGTCGACGCTGGAGGCGCGTACCCGTACCAGCACCTCGCCCGGTCCGGCATCCGGCCGGGCCAGGCGTGCCACCTGCAGCACGGCCTCCGGCTCGGCGCCGTAGCACTCCTGCGTGATGGCCGTCATCGTCCCGGCCGTCCTGGTGGGGGTCCGTCTGGTCGTGTTCTGCATCGTCCCTGCTCCCGCCTCCGCCGCCGCGCCCTTGCGAACTTACGGCGTAAGTCTCACTTACGCCGTAAGTACAGCACTTACGGCGTAAGGTCGTCAATGCCGGGAGTTCGCGGGCGCCCGGCCGGCCCGCGGCCGCCCGAAACCGCCCGAAACCTCCTGTGACCGCCCGACCAGCCCGCGAGAGTCCCTCACCGCCCCCGAGGCCACGACAGAAAGCGATCGCCGCTGTGACCCGACGCACCACCCCGCCCCAGCCCCGCGAGGCGCTCACCCGGCAGCGGGTGCTGCTCGCCGCCGTCCGGCTCGCCGACGCCGGCGGCCTGGAGACGCTCAGCATGCGCAGGCTCGGGGAAGCCGTCGGGGTCGAGGCGATGTCCCTCTACAACCACGTGGCCAACAAGGAGGACCTGCTCGACGGCATGGTCGACCTGGTCTTCGGCGAGGTCGACCTGCCCGCCCCGGGCGAGCCCTGGCGGGAGGCGATGCGCCGACGGGCGGACTCCATGCGCCTGGTGCTGTCCCGCCACCGCTGGGCCATCGGGCTCATGGAGTCGCGGGCGAACCCGGGCCCGGCCACCCTGCGCCACCACGACGCCGTCCTCGGCTGCCTGCGGCGTGCCGGGTTCTCCCTCACCCTGACCGCCCACGCCGTCTCGGTCCTCGACAGCTACATCTACGGGTTCGCCCTGCAGGAGAAGACGCTGCCCTTCGACACGCCGGAGGAGACCGCCGCACTGGCCGAGTCCATCGCGGCCGGCTTCGCCGACGGGCAATACCCGTACCTGGCCGAGATCGCGACCGCCCACGTGATGCGCCCCGGGTACTCCTACGGCGACGAGTTCACCTTCGGGCTCGACCTGGTCCTCGACGGTCTCCAGCAGGCCGCCGGTTGACCAGGCCTGCCAGCGAAGCGCAGCGCGACCCGCACCCGGCGGACCGGCTCCCCACCGCCCGCCGCATCGCCCGCCGCCCCGCCCGCGCCCCCCGAAGGGGTCGGTCAGCGCGGCGCGGCCGGTGCCTGCGGTCGGGCGCGGATCACCTCGCTCGGCGCCTGCGCACCCATGATGGTGTCCAACAGGTCCCGGGCGGAGGCGAGTTCGTCCATCTGCCGGGTGATCCGGGTGCGCTCCCGGGCCAGGCCCGCGAGCAGCTCCGGGCAGGTCGGGCCGGGGCGGCGGTGCCCCGGGGACGGCAGGCCCGGGAGGATCTCGGCGATCGTGGCGCTGTTGAGTCCGGCCGCGAACAGGGTGCGGATGGCGTGCACGGCGTCCACGTCCCGTTCGTCGTACTCGCGGTAGCCGCTGGGCCGGCGCTCGGGGCGGAGCAGGCCCTGCTCCTCGTAGTAGCGCAGGGCGCGCGGGGTGGCCCCGGTGCGCCGGGCGAGCTCTCCGATCCGCATCGTGGCACCTCCGTGGTCGGGCGACGGGCTGTCGGGCTGTCGGGCTGTCGGTCCGCCGGTCCACCGGGTCTGCCGGGCCGTCGGTTCGGTGGGTCCGGGCCGCCGGACCCGGACGTCCGACTTGACCCTGCCGCCGGCGTGAAGGTCTAGCGTAACCGCCATGCCGAACCGACGATCTTCCTCAACCACCCCTTTCCGTAGCGCCGTTGCCGTGCTGGGCCTGGGCCCGATGGGGCGGGCGCTGGCCGGGGCACTGCTGGCCGCGGACCATCCGGTCACCGTGTGGAACCGCACGCCGGGCCGGGACGCCGACCTGCTCGCACACGGCGCCCGATCCGCCGTGAGCCCAACGGCCGCGGTGGCGGACGCCCCGCTCGTCCTGCTCTGCGTCCGCGACCAGACGGCCGCCCGCGGCGTCCTGGACGCCGCCGGTCAGGCGCTGCGCGGCCGGACCGTCGTCAACGCCACCTCCCTCGCCCCGGACGACGCCCGGGCCAACGCCGCCGACGCCGAGGCCCGGGGGCTGCGCCTCCTGGACGCCGCGATCCTCACCCCGACCGCGACCATCGGCACCCCCGGGGCCACGATCCTGGTCAGTGGCGACCCGGAGGCCCACGCCGCGCACGGCGCCACGCTCCGGGCCCTGGGCACCGTCCACCACGTGGGCTCCGACCCCGGACGGGCGGCGGCCTTCGACGCGGCCCTGCTCGACCTGTTCTGGACCACCGTGCACGGCTACGTCCACGCCCTCGCCCTGGCCCGTGCCGAGGGCATCCGCGGCGCCGAACTCGCCCCGTACGCCCAGGGGCTGCCGCTCCTGCTGCCTCCCCTGATCGAGGACTTCGCCCGCCGCGCGGACGACCGCCACCACCCGGGCGACCGCAGCAGCGTGGCCTCCGCCGAGGCCGGGCTGGCCCACGTCGCCCACACCGCCCGGTCCCGCGGCCTCGACACCTCCGTCCTCGACGCCGCCCTCGCCCTCACCCGGCGAGCGGCCATGGCCGGCCACGGCCCGGAGGGGGTGTCGTCCCTGGTCGAACTGCTCGCCGGCTGACCCCGCCTCGGCGCCGGTCCCGGTGACCGATCCCCCGACGGCAACGCAACGGGGGAGGGCCCCGTGGGCGGGGTCGAAGCTCCTACGGTTCGTCAAGCCGGTCGGGCTGCGGGACGAGACTCCGGCGGGACCATCGGCGGGGGGTTCCTGACGTGTTGAACCGGACCCGGACACTCGGCCTGTATTGGGCAGGTGTTCTGAGAGCCGGTAGGGCAGTGGGACTGGGAGCCATCGGTTCGGGCAACGAGATTGGGAGCCACCTCGGCTGAGGGGTGCGACACGCCGCGTTCGGAGCAATGTCGTCGACTGCTCCGGGTGGGCGCGACAGGCTGTGGTCCTTGATCACGGTCATGTCAGGAGGCCGGGGTGGCTTTGTCGCGCGAGTTGCTGTTCGAGAAGATCCGGAGGGATCGCCGTGCCGATCCGACGGTCTCGGGCCGGCAGCTGGCTTTGCGTTACCGGGTGAGCCGGAACACGGTGGCGGAGGCGCTTCGCACGCCGGTGCCCAAGAAGCGCAAGAGACCGGAGCCGCGCGGGTCGATGCTGGAGCCGGTGATGGGCCGGATCGACGAGATGCTCTGGGCCGATCTGGAGGCCCCGCGCAAGCAGCGGCACACCATTGAGCGGATCAAGGTTCGGCTCGCGGTCGAGTACGACTTCGACCTGGCCTCGTACTCGACGATCAAGAACTACGTCAGCGAGCGGCGCCCGCAGCTGGCCGCGTTGGCGAGGGAGGGCCGCCAGCACCTGGAGGGCATGGTCCCGCAGGAGAAGCAGCCCGGCCAGGAGGCGGAGGTCGACTTCGCGGACGTCTGGCTGGACCTGGCCGGCGAGCGGGTGAAGTGCGTGCTGTTCACCCTGCGGATGTCCTACAGCGGCAAGGCCGTCCACCGCGTCTACGCAACCGGCTCCCAGCAGGCGTTCCTGGAGGGGCACGTCGCGGCGTTCGAGGCGCTGGGCGGGGTCCCGGCCCGGCACATCCGATACGACAACCTGCGGCCAGCGGTGCGGCAGGTCTGCTTCGGGCGCGACCGGCACGAGTCGACGCGGTGGGTGAGCTTCCGGTCCTGGTTTGTCCATGTTCCCGTGGGTTCATTGGTCGCGCCCAGTCCCGTGATGGCCTTGGCGGTTGCCTGATCTGCAGGTCTGTCTGGGCGGTACCCGCTTCAGGGAATGCCGTCCATCCTTCAGGATTTCTGAAGTCTCCTCAGCTGTTATGGTGATGCCGCCGAAAAGCTGAAGGGGAGGGGCGGATGGCGCTGGCTGTCGTGCGCGACCTGCGGCCCAGCCTGCGGCTGGAGTCCGCTGAAGAGGTCGCCGCGTTCGAACAGGACCTGCTGGCGGAGTTCGTGCTCGCCCGCGCTTCCGCCGGGGTGTTGGACGACACGATCCGTGCGGACGTCGGCGGGGTCCTTGGGCTGCGGGAGTGGTTCGGCCGGCCGTTGTGGGAGATGCAGCCGCAGGACCTGGACCGGTACTTCGGCCGGCATCGCCGCGGCTCGGCGCCGGGCACGAAGGTCCGTCAGGCCGCCGCGTTCGCCGTCTACTTCGAGTTCCTGGAGCTGAGACACAAGGCGACGATCCACGCGGCCACCGGCACGGTCGTCGAGTCGCCGCTCGACGAGGTCAACCGACCCCGTGGCGGCACCGCGTCCCGCCTTCGGATCCCGCCTTCGGCCGGGGAGACAGCAAGGCTGTTCTCGGGTTGGCGGGAGGACATGGAGGCCGCGCGCAAGTACGCGCCGGCCGCGCGGAACTACACGGCCGCCCGTCTGACCAGCCTGATCGGCCCGCGAATCTCCGAGCTGTGCCTGCTACGGATCGGCGACGTCCGCTGGGACCTCGGACGGTTCGGCAAGATCCTCTTCAAGGGCAAGGGAAGCGTCGGCCGGGGGAAGAAGGAACGTCTCGTCCCGCTGATCAACGGGTCTCGGGACCTGCTGGAGTGGTGGGTCACCGGCCCTCGCTGGGAGTTCGACGACAGGGCCGAGGACCCCTTGGCCCCGCTGTTTCCGTCCGAGCGCCGGTACGGCGACGGATCCAGCCGCGCGGTGACCGACGACGCGTTGCGGTCCGGGCTCGCCGAGGCGGTCGCACGCCATCTTCCGCACCAGATAGGCCAGTTGACGCCACACGTGCTGCGGCACTTCGCGGCCTCTGACCTCTACCGCAACGGCATGGACGTCGTGGCCATCCAGGAGATCCTCGGCCACGAGTGGCTCAACACCACCATGATCTACGTGCATGTCGAGCAATCCCACGTCGAGGACGCGTGGGTCCGGGCCGGCCAGAGGGCCGCCGCGCGCTTTGGGAGGACACGGTGAAGTGGAACCTGCGGATGGTCGCCGCCCAGCGCGACGTCTGGAAGGCATCCGAGCTGCAGAAGATGCTCGCG
This sequence comes from Kitasatospora sp. NPDC051702, assembly GCF_040681575.1. NCBI lineage: Bacteria > Bacillati > Actinomycetota > Actinomycetes > Kitasatosporales > Streptomycetaceae > Kitasatospora > Kitasatospora sp. NPDC051702. The sequence continues at coordinate 73,628 of NZ_JBFAZB010000016.1, read as the reverse complement.
GATGCCGGACTGGTCATCTCGGCGGGCAAGATGTCGCACCTGTGGTCTGGGCGCCCCCTGACCGTTCGCCTCGACGATCTGGACGTGATCTGCGCGGTGTTGCAGTGCACACCCGCTGACCTTCTGGTCCCCGAGCCGATCGACAGCCGGCTGCCGGACGGCGTGGAGGAACAGGCCGAGCGGAAGGTGGTCGGTGGCAGCCCGGTTGTCCTCCGGCGCCGTCCCGGCCGGTCTGGGCCGCCGCTGTGAGCACGCCGATACGTCGTCGCCGTCCCTGGGCGACCCGCAGCTGCCGGGACTGCTTCGGCTGGGGCTGGCTCGACCGCCCCCGGTGCAAGGCATGCTGGGGCTTCGTCGCCAAGGCCACCGGCGGTCACTGCGAGGTCTGCGACCGCGAGGTGGCCGCCCAGGACGGCGTCTGCCGACTCTGTCGGCGACAGGCCACCCTGATCGCCGGGCCGGACAACAAGACGCGCGTCGACTTGACGGCCGCCGCCCGCACCGGCCATCAGCTGTTCATCGTCGGCACCCTGCGTCCGCGCGGCGGCCCACGGCCCCGCCCGGAGCACCCCGCGGACCGGCCGCCGGACCATCTGCTGCACTCCGCCCGGTCACGCTGGAGGCAGCTACCGCTGTTCGAGATGGCCCGTGACCTGCGCGGAGTCAGCAGCATGGCACCGCTTCTCGATCCCGAACTGGCCGCCGTCCTGGAAGCACGCGCCGGACGGATCGCCGAGCTGAGAGGCTGGCCCCCTCGCACACTTGGCTCCGTCCGCCGGGGAATCCGCATCCTCTGCTCGGTTCATGCGGTCGGCGAGCCGATCAGAGCGTCCACGATCGCCCAACTCACCCACAACGCGGTTCCCTCGAACCACGTCCTGGAGGTCTTCGAGGACCTGGACGTGCTGCTCGACGACCGGCCCGACACAGTGCAGGCCTGGTGCGACACTCGCCTGGAATTCCTCGCGGCCGGGATCCGGGCGGAGGTCGACGCCTGGATCGCGATCCTGCGCAACGGCAGCCGACGTCGGCGCCCCCGCGCCCGGTCCACGGTCATCACCCAGCTCAGGTTGGTCCAGCCGTTCCTGCGCGAGCGGACGGCGGCCTACACCACTCTGCGTCAGGTCACCCGCGACGACATCACGAGCTGGCTCTCCGACCGCCCCAACCGAGTACACGAGGCCAGTGCCCTGCGGAGCCTGTTCGGCGTGCTGAAGAAGGAACGGCTCGTCTTCGCCAACCCGATGCGAGGGGTGAGGATAAGCGGGAACCAGGTCTCGGTACCGGTTCAGCTCACCGGCCTGGAAGTCGATGCCGTCGCCACCGCAGCTGAACAGGATCCCGCCCTGCGGGTGGTCGTCGCCCTCGCGGGCATCCACGCGCTGCCCGCCCGCCGCATCCGCGCGCTCCAACTGGACCAGGTCGACCTGCCCGGCCACCGCCTGGATCCGGCTGGAAGCAATCGCCCGCTGGACGACTACACCGCCGAGGCGATCACCGACTACCTGGCCCACCGGCGCCGACGCTGGCCCAACAGCACCAACCCCCACCTTCTGGTCAGCCGCAACACGGCCACCACCACGACAGCCGTCGGCACCTTCTGGCTCGACCGCCTGGTCAATCGGCTCCCCGTCAGCCTGGACCGGCTCCGACAGGATCGAATCCTCGAAGAAGCCGCCGCCACCGGAGCCGACCCGCTCCACCTCGCCCACGTCTTCGCCCTCAGCGCCAAGGCCAGCCTCCGCTACACCACCGCAGTCGCAGAGTCCGTCGCGGAACAGACCTGATGCAGGCCCTGAGAAGCCACTTCGACGCCCCGCTTGCAGCACGACCGAGCCGGCGCGGCATCATGTCACCGCAGCGACATCAGCCAGGGAGAGCATGTGATCGAGTTCATCGTCCACGACGACCCGGTCGGGCGCGCTCAAAGCAACTACATCGCCCATGCCGATCTGGCGCCCTTCGGGCTGGACGGGCAGAAGGAGCAGTTGTGGCTGAAGCCTCTCGACGATGGGACCTTCTCGATCGCCTGCATCCCGTTTCGCACCTACGGGCTGGCCTTCGGCGACCAGGTCGTCCTGTCGGACGGTAACGAGGTCGCTGAGGTGGTCGCCCTCTCCTCTCATCGTGTTCTGCGGTTGCTCTTCGTCCCGGGCCTGCCCTCGGCACAACTGAACGGGGCAGTCGATCGCATCTACAAAGAGATCGGTACGGCGGGACTGCTGAGTGAGTGGAGCGGTGACCGTCACGTCGCCGTCGACATCCCGCCCAATACGGATGCCTCTCAACTGTTCGCGATCATGGAACGCGAGGTGACGGAGGGCCGAGCGTTCTGGGAATGGGCCGACGCCATACCGTTCTCCGCACGACGCTGAGCCGACCCACCAGTCCGGACTGCTTCCAGGCCGAACTCGCTCTCTCCAGGCGGCAATACCGCCCAGGCTTCCATGGGTTCACCCAGCCGATACTTCAGAATCTCTGAACTCGCGGAAGATCGGGGTGACGCCGTTCTACTGCACGCCGGGCGAGGAGGGCGCCCACGAGAAGGGCGGGGTCGAGCAGGAGGGCGGCAGGTTCCGGCGGACCCACCTGGTCCCGCCGCCGCAGGTCGCCACCCTGGCGGAGCTGAACGAGATGCTCGCCGAGATCGACCGGCTGGAGGACGACCGGCACGTCCACGGCCGTCCGACCAGTATCGGCTTCGACTTCGAGGCCGAGCGGCCGTTGTTGAACCCGCTGCCGGCGGACTCCTACGACTGCGGGCTGGACCTGACGCCGACGGTCCACCGCAACGGGCGGATCACGGTCCGCCAGTGCTACTACTCGGTGCCAGCCCGGTTCATCGGCGGCACGGTCCGCGTCTCGCTGCGGGCCAACGAACTGCTGGTCTTCGAGGGACGCGAGGTCGTCGCCCGCCACCCGCGCCTGACGCGCCGCTACACCTACCACGACGTCCTGGACCACTACCTGGAGGTCCTGCTGGTCAAGCCCGGCGCCCTGGCCGGGGCCGCGGCCCTCGCGCAGGCCCGCTCGGAGGGCTCGTTCACCCCAGTCCACGAGGCATTCTGGGCCGCCGCCCGCGAGGCGCACGGTGAGCGGGACGGCACCCGGGCGCTGATCGAGGTCCTGCTGCTGCACCGCCAGCTGCCGACCACCGCCGTGGTCGCCGGGATGGAGGCGGTCCTGCGGGCGAAGTCGTGCAGCGCGGAGCTGGTCGCGATCGAGGCCCGCAAGGCCCAGGAGGCACCCGAGGAGGCCGCCGACGAACCGATCGAGCAGGCCGGGGCGGACCGTGATCCGGCCGCCCGGCAGGCGATGGAGCGGCTCGGCGTCGCGCCGGGCCCGGTCGAGCGGGGCAACGTGATCTCCCTGCACGCGCGTCGCCCGCTGCCCTCGGACACCCGACCGCTGCCCTCGCTGTCGAAGTACGACCGGCTGCTCAAGCGCCGGGCCACCGAGGAAGGAACGGCATGACCCTCACCAACGCGACCGGATCCCGGCCGCCGCTGGAGCTGACCGGCACCGAGGCCCCCGGCCGCATGCACCGCCCGGACGTCGATCCCGAGGACGCGCTGATCGACGAGTCGTGCAAGGTCCTGCGGCTGCCCACGATCCGCGACCGCTACGAGGAGCTCGCACAGGCCGCCCGCCGGGAGAAGTACACCTACAAGCAGTTCCTGCTGGACCTGCTGCAGGTCGAGTGCGCCGACCGCGACGTCCGCCGACGCCAGCGTCTGGTCGCCGCCGCGAAGTTCCCCCGCCAGAAGCGGATCGAGTTATCCGGGGTTCATTTGTGCCCGTCTGGAACGTCAGTCAGCGTGGGGTTCACTCGTCTTGGTGGTCGTTGGCGTTGCGCTATCCGGGGTGGCCCGACAGCGTCGGTGACGTCGGCAGCATGGCACTGTGCCAGTGCAGAGAATCGAGTTGGGTGATGGGCGGACGTGGACGGTGGTCGGTCCCGACTACCTGCCGGTCGTGCCTGTCGAGGAGTTCTTGGAGTTCCTGCGCGTCGGGCGAGATGCATCACCTCACACCCTCCGTTCCTATGCCACGTCTCTGAGCGCGTGGTGGGACTACCTGGAGGCGGCCGGGCTGGCTTGGGACGAGGTGACGCTGCCGTCGTTCCTGCCGTTCCTGACGGCGTTGCGGACCGGTGATCCGGTCGGAGTGCACCGTTTGCCGGGTGCTGGTGCCACACAGGTCGGCGGGGTGGCGGAGTCGACGGTGGGGCTGCGGGTGGCGGCGGTGCTGTCGTTCTACCGGTATCACGCGGATGTGCATGGGGTGGCGGTCGCCGGACGGCTCTATCGGGTCGGTGGGCGCCGGGCCCGCAGCCGATACGTCGGGGCACTGGCTCACCTGGACCCCAATAGCGAGCATGTGAGTCCGGCGGTGCGCGTCCGAGCGCGCGATCGCGGGCCGGCACCAGTGCTCACGCCGGCCCAAGCCGAGGCGATCCTCGACGCATGCGCGCGCTTCGACGCCGTCTCCGGACGGTGGTCGGGGTCGGTACGCGACCGGCTGCTGTTCGCGACGCTGAGCGAGACCGGGATGCGGCTGGGCGAGTGCCTGTCGCTCAAGCACTGCGACTGGCACGTCGGCCGGGGCGGGACGCCGTTCGTCGAGGTCGTACCTCGGCAGGACCACCCGGCCGGAGTACGGGTGAAGAACAGCAGATTCCGCCGCGTCTACATCAGCGACGACCTGGAGCGTCTGCACAGTGAGTACGTGTGGGAGCTGTGCGACGCCGATGCCCACCGGGCGGTGGACCTGGAGAACTGGTGGGTGTTCGTCAACCTGCGTCGCGGCGAGTGGCTCGCGCCGCTGCGGCCGGAGACCGTCTACGACCTGGTCGACGGTCTCAAGCGTCGGCTGGGGAAGGCGGTTCCGTCCGCCTGGACACCGCACTGGTGGCGCCATACCCACGCGACCGCTCTGCTGCTGTCCGGGGCTCACGAGCACGTGGTGATGCGGCGGATGGGCCACGCCGACGTGCAGACGACGCTGACCCTCTACGGCTGGGTCACCGAGGACGCCGAGTTGAAGACCCTGGCGAACTGGAAGTCGTTCACCACTAACTGGCGTGGTTTGGAAGGTGGTTCGGCATGACCGACCATCGCATCCCGCCAGTTCCTGCCGGCGGTTCGACCGTCCCGGACCGGTCTGCCCAGAGCGCCGCGCTGGTCGACGGACTGGACCCGGTGTTCGCCGGGCCGCTGTTCGACGGACGCGACCCGAGGCTGGCCTGGGTGTTCATGCGCGGATCGCGGCAGGTCCGGTTGGACATCAGCGGCCTGCCGCTGGTCATGCGCCGCGAGGTGGGCTGGTGGCTGGCCACCTGCGCGCGCACCGGCGAACGCCAAGCACACGCCAGTGAGTGGAACCGCTGGGCGGTCACCGCCGTCGACGTCATCGCACGCCACCCGCATGTCCGCTCCTTCGCTGACCGGTCGCTGGCCGAGTGGATGACCGCATGGGCTCGGAGATTCCACGCCGACCGGGGCCGGATGCCCGCCTCCGGGCATCGGCTCCGGGCCGAGCACGCTCTGCGCGGCATGCTGGAGCGGCTGCTGCGGCAGTACGCCAGCGAGGTCGACTGGTGGCGGCACGATATCTGGTCGCTGCGGTTGGACCCTCGCATCCCGCGGCGCGAGCACGAGCCGCGCGCCAACACCGCCGTCCGCTGGGGCGATATCACCCCGGTCTGGCTGCGGGAGGGGACCAAGTTCTACCTCCGGCTGCAGATGGAGTCCGGACAACTGACCTGGTCGACGGTGATGCAGCACCGCGTGAACACAGCGCGCTTCGCCGCGTTCACGGCCAAACGGGGAATCGACCACCCCGCCCTGGCGGACGGCTCCGAGCGGAGCCTGCGCGCACTCGCACTGGACTTCGGCACCTTCCTGCACCACTGGCAGCGCGAGACACCAGGCCGGGCCGAGGTCGGCGGCAGCCTCCAGCCGAGGACGATCAACAAGAACCTGCAGACGATCGACCTGTTCTACCGGGTCATGACCGACTGCCGCACCGAGGCCGCCGAAGCCCTGGACGATGCCCGGTGGCTGGCGCTCACCGACAGCCATGCCCGCATGTTCCGCTCCGGCGACCGGCCCCGGCAGCGCGAGGTCCGCGAGGCCGACGAACGCAACTACATCAACGACACCGACCTCAGCAGCATGCTCACCCACATCGAGCTCCTCGGCCTGCCGACCGAGCAGACCCGGACCGTCGTCCGCGACGCCCGGCAGGTCGAGCTGGCCGGTCTCGGACATCCTGCGGTCATGCGGGCCTGGCTCATCCAGGCCATGACCGGACGCCGGGCCAGCGAAGTGCTGATGATGGACTTCGAACCGCTCTCCGACATCCCCGGCCTGGACGCTGCAGCCGTCCCCGAGGGCGGGATGGTCGCCCGGCTCCGCTACCAGCAGACGAAGATCGACGCGGCACCGAACACCATCCTCGTCGGCCGCGACGTCGTCGAGATCGTCCGGGAACAGCAGGCATGGGTCCGCGAGCACTGGCACCTGGACCGCGCCGACACCATCCGCTACCTGTTCCCGAAGACCACCGGCAACCGGCACGGCACCAAGTCCTGGGAGACCAGCAACTACAACCGCGTCCTGAAGGACTTCAGCCACCACCTGGACCTGCGCGACTCACGCGGCGAACTCCTCCTCTACTCACGAAGTCATCGGCTCCGCCACACGAAGGCGACCACGCTGATCAACGCTGGAGCCCCCATCCACGTCGTCCAGCGCTACCTTGGCCACCTTTCTCCCGAAATGACGATGCGTTATGCCGCGACTCTGGCCAGCACCGCCGAGCGGGAATTCCTCGCTCTGGCCAAGGTCGGCCGGGACGGCCGGGAGCTCGGAATGGACCGCCGGGACATGCTGGACCTGGTCCAGCTCGACCGCCGCACCGACCGGATCCTGCCCAACGGCTACTGCCTCCTGCCACCCACCCGGTCCTGCGACAAGGGCAACGCCTGCCACGGCTGCGACCACTTCGCCACCGACCGCACCTTCCTGCCCGACATCCAGCGCCAGCTCGCCGAGACCGAGTCGCTGGTCGCATCCCGGCAGGCCCGGCACACCCACCGCTACGGCGAGCCGATGAGCGCGGCCAACGTCTGGCTGGAACAGCGCAACGCGGAGATCCGCAGCATGCAGCTGGAGATCATCGCTCTGGAGGCCCAGCCGGACGCCAGCACCGCCGTCGTCCGCGGCGCGGGCGTACTCGGTCGCACCGGCTATAAGAACACCACCAACTCACCTGATCACAAAGGGACATAGCCCGCATGACCACCCGTCCGACCGCCTCGGTTCCTGACACTGTCCCAGCCGAGAACCGGCGCATCGTCGCCCTGCGGCAGGCAGCTCAGGACAAGCACGAGCAGGCCGTCCAGCGAGCGGAGACAGGCATCCGGCGACTGGTCAAAGCAGGCGAGGAGATCAACTTTCGGGCTGTCGCCCGCGCGGCGGGCGTCAGCCTGGACTTCCTCTACGCCCACACCGACCTGCGCAAACGCATCGAAACCCTTCGGGGGCAGCAACGGGCTGACAGTCGGCCTCGCCGGCAGGAGCCCTCAGCCGACGAGGGCACGGTGATCCATACTCTCACCGAGGCCCTCCGCCGCGAACGCACCGCCCATCGAGAACGCGTCCAAGAGCTCGAACAACGGCTGGCTGCCGCCCACGGCGAGATCCTCCGCCTCCAGCGTCAGATTCGGGAACGCGGCGACGTGCCCCGGTGAACGACATGCCAGCCGTCGCACGCCCGCAGCGGCCAGAACAATGCAGTTGAGGCTGGAGGATCAGCCCGGCACACTCGCCCGGTGAGCCACAACACACACGCGGGCAGATGGGACGGGCCCTGGTTCAGGGTCTGCACGGAGCACTTCGAGGCGGCGTTCCTGCCGAATGCCGGCGAGGACTTGGAATCGGTGGACAACATCGACGTCTTCGTGGACCTCAACGACGGAACCCGGTGGAGTGCGACCGTCATCACCCTCGCTCAGGTGGAGACCATCATGGACCGGTGGGCGGCGACCGGGGAGGCCCTCGGCGGCGCCTACTTCTCGTGCTCGGACGGCCTCATCGTCCGCGACGCCGGCATCAGCAAGATGACCCAAGTCCTCGTCGGTCTGGTCGAGACCGGCGACTTCACGCACATCCTTCAGCGCATCGACGAATGACCGCAGCTCCGGTCCACGACGAGCTGATTCTGAACCACCAGTAAGCTGCCCTGGCCGAGCCTGGGACATCATCATGAGGACACGATGCTCTCCGAATACCAGCAGCAGCTGAAAGATCGTTTCCTCGCTGCCCCGGTCATCCCGGCACCACACCCCTGGCAGCCCGTCTTCGCGCGGCGAACGCCCATCGGTGGGCTACTCGGAGTCGGTTTCGGGGTCGACCCCGCCAGCGGAAACGACCTCCTGATGGTCGTCTCCAGCAGCGGTCACGGCATCTTCGACGCCTCCACGGGGCAGCGACTCGCTCGCGACCCCGACCCCGACCTCGATCACAGCACACCAACTGGCCCCGACTTGTCCTGCCCTGGACTCGGGCCGCTCGCCGGCACCGAGGTCCGGATCGCTGGCCTGTTCGGCGGCGGCCTCCACTCCACCACCGAGGACGGATGGACCGTTGAGGTCGTCAGCCCAGATTGGCCGCACCACCGCGTCCTCCTCTCGGCCGATGGCGGACTCTGCCGCGGTCCCGCCGGTGAAAAGTGGTGGCACATCTTCCACGCCCACTACTCCGAACTGCGAACCGTCGGTTTCTCCCCCTCCGGACGCACGCTCGCCGTCGCGACAAGCAGCGACATCACGCTCTGGACAAGGCCCAGCCTCGACTCCTGAACCAGAGTGGCGCCCACGCTACGGACGCCGTCGGCAACGCTACGACCTGCACAAATATCGTCGCCGCGGCCACCGACCCCGGATAACTCGACGACTTCGACTACGAGGCGAACCCGAACGTCTCCCCGGAGACCGTCTCGGCGCTCAAGAGCCCGACCTGGGTGCGCGAGGGCCGCCCGCTGGTGCTGATCGGCGACTCCGGCACCGGCAAGTCGCACCTGCTGATCGGGATCGGCACCGCCATCGCCGAGGCCGGTATGAGCGTGCGCTACACCACCGCGACCGCGCTGGTGAACGAGCTGGCCGAGGCTGAGGCGAACAAGAACCTCACCGCCACCATCGCCCGCTACACCAAAGTCGATCTTCTCTGCCTGGACGAGTTCGGCTACCTGAACCTGGACAAGCGCGGCGCCAAGCTGCTGTTCCAGATCTTCACCGAGCGCGAGGAGCGCAAGGCCACCGCGGTCGCCTCGAACGCCCCGTTCGGCGAGTGGGACAAGACCTTCACCGACCCCAGGCTCTGCGCGGCCATCGCCGACCGCCTCACCTTCCGCTTCACCCTGATCGAGACCGGCACCGAGTCCTACCGCCTCCAGGCCACCGAGGCCGAGCACCACATCCGCTGACCGCCACCCTCGGACGTTGGCAGCCCAGCAGGGGGCTGGCAAACTCTGCGCCGTGACAACACCTTCCCCGATACAGGTCTCCAGAGGGGGCCTCAGACGGCTGTTCCGCATCGCATGGCACGGCGGGAAACTACTCGTCGCGGGGGCCCTGCTCCTGGCGGTCGCCGGCGGAATCATCTACGGCGGGTTCTTCGCAGAGGACGACAGCGACTCGAAGAATCCGCCGGTTCCTGTCGCCGGCGACTGCGTCGCGGCCGACTTGGCAGAACCGATCACCGTCGGCTGCACCGACGGCAGGGCCACCGTCAAGGTCCTCCAGGTCATCAACGGAGACTCGCCCGCTCACTGCAACCTGGTGGCCGGCGCGACTGGCGTGCTCACACACAAGAGCGTCTTGAAGGTCGGCGGCGCCGAGGGCATCAACGTTGGCGATCTCGAAGTCCACACCCTCTGCGTCAAGAGACTCGGAGCACCGTGACCCGTTCACTCTTCTGAATCCGAGTCGCTCGGTCTGACCGAGGGCCCGAACGCAAAGCCCAGCCGCCCCAGCCGTTCCACGGACCCGGCTCCGACATCGGAGCCGGGTCCTTCCAGGCTGGGCCTGTCAGGGACCGCGCCCGGAGGGACCCGGGGCGGCCAACCTATCGACCGAACCACGACAAGCCGGTGACAACACCCCGGACGAAACGTCGTGACGAAACATCACCCGATAGGGGTGGCTTCGAAAGTCACTGCCGATCTTGGCCTGTCGGCATCCCCACGAGCTCCCCGGACGGAGCAACGTGGCTCTCATTCCCGTTGCCCGAGTGGCTCTCGTTCAGCATGCCGAAAACACTCGGCCTGCCGCCATGGCGGTCAGGGTGCCGGTCGGCAGGGGCTCTCGGTGCTTCCTGCCGCCTGGGCCCCCGCGGCCCCACGCTGCAGAACCCCGGGCTCCCGGCGGCCGTGCCCGCCGTGCTCGCCGCGATCGCTGCGGGCCCGACGACCGCCATCGGGATTCCCGGCCAGGTCTGGACGTCCGCGACGGTGGTCTCGTCGTCCCCGGTGACCTCGGCCACGACGCGCCCTGATCGTCGACCACCGCATCGTGCACGGCCTCCTCGACGACCACCTCGCCGGCACCGGCCGGCCGGTCGTGCCCGGCGACCTCGTCCTGCGCCACCTCGTCCCTCCTTCCCCGGACGCGGGGCGGGAACGGGGGAGGGGTGATCATCGGGGCCCGGGGGTGCGTGACAGGCTGCTGCGCATGGAGATCGGTGACGCGCCGCTGGCCGGCGACGGGGTGGTGGGCGAGGTGTCGGGCGGGGCCCGGGGTGAGGCGCGGGATGAGTCAGGCCGTGAGGCGTCGGATGAGTCAGGCCGTGAGACGCGGGGTGCGGTGTTGACGGTGTGTCCGGAGCTGACGGACGCCGAGCTGAACGAGCTGTTCGGGATGTCGTGGCCCGGGCACCGGCCGGTCCCGTTCGCGCCGGTGCTGTCGCGCAGTCTGGCGTGGGTCGCGGCACGGCGGGGCGGCCGGCTGGTCGGCTTCGTCAACGTGGCCGGCGACGGCGGCCTGCACGCCTTCGTCCTGGACACGACGGTGCATCCGGACGAACGCCGACGGGGGCTCGGCGTGCGGCTGGTGCGGGCGGCCGCCGACGAGGCGAGGGCCCGCGGCGCCCAGTGGCTGCACGTCGACTACGAGCCGCACCTGGAGTCGTTCTACGCCCGGTGCGGGTTCCGGCCGACCACCGCCGGACTCCTGCAGCTGTGACCGGCCGGTGCCCGCGCCCCGCCCCGTGCCCGACCCCGCCCCGCCTCGTGCCCGACCCCCCGGGTCAGCCCGTGGTGGCGGGGCCGGGCGGGAGGTGCACGGTCATCACCAGGTGGCAGGGGCCGGTGCCCGCACCGCGGTAGGTGTGGGCGGCGTCGCCGTCGAAGGTGGCGGTCTGGCCGGCCTCGACGGTGTGCTCGGTACCGTCCACGACCAGGGTCATCCGGCCCGCGGTGACGTTGACGGTCTCCACGACCCCGGCCTGGTGGGGGTGGCTGGGGTACTCCTCGCCCGGTTCCAGGCGCCAGCGCCAGACCTCGACGGGGGCCGGGCCGGAGGTCGTGAGCATGAGCCGGGCCTCTCCGCCCCGCTCGCCGGTCCACAGCGGCGCCACGTCCTCGGCGGCCACCACGCGCACCCGGCCCTCGGCCCGGCCCTGCATCAGGGCGGACACGGAGATGCCGAGGGTGTCGGCGAGGCGGACGAGGGTGGCCAGGTTGGGGTTGCCCTGGGCCTTCTCCAGCCCGACCAGGGCACCCTTGCTGACCTGGGCGCGCCGGCTGAGCTCCTCCAGGGACAGGCCGGCCCGGGTGCGGGCCGCCCGGACGTTGTGCGCGACCGTCCGCAGGGCCGCCGCTGTCTCGGTCACCTGGCCACCTTCCTCACGTTGCTCGCGTAGACCATTCCACTGCACCGTGCGGTCACTCCGTTGGTGCCGCGCGGTCGATCTGTTGTACGTTGTGGTCGTTCCAATGACATCGTAGGGGATGCACCGTGATCGCTCTGCTGCTGGCCCTGGGCAGTTCCCTCGCCTACGGGTGTGCCGATTTCTTCGGCAGCCTCGGCGCCCGCAAGGCCCACGTACTGCGGACCGTGCTGATCGCCGCCCCGGCCAGCCTCGCGGTCGAGCTGCTGCTCTGGCCCGTCCTCGGTGCCTCCTTCGACGCCGGAGCCGTCGGCTGGGGCACGGCCTCGGGCGTCGCCTCGGCCGCCGCGTTCGCCCTGCTCTACCGGACGCTGGCGATCGGGCCGATGAACGTGCTGTCCCCGGTGACCGCGCTGGTGTCCGCCGCCCTGCCCGTCGCGGTCGGGCTGCTGCAGGGCGAGCACCTCGGCGCCGCCGGGCTGGTGGGCCTGCCGTTGGCGCTGCTGGCCGTCGTGCTGGTCAGCGCCGGACACGGCGCCGGCGCGGCGCGCCCCTCCCGCACCGCGCTGCTGCTGGCCTTCGGGGCGGGCGCCGCCATCGCCCTCCAGCTGGTCTGTCTGCACCAGGCCCCCTCGGGCAGCGGCGTCGGCCCGCTGATCGTCGGCCGGGCCGTCTCCTCCGCGGTCACCCTGGCCGCGGCCGCCCTGCTGCGCCGCAGGCTGGGCACCGAACGGCCCGCGTACGCGCTGTCGGCCGCGGCCGGCGTCCTGGACTCCGTGGCGAACCTGCTCTTCCTGCTCGCCGTCCGCAGCGGCGACCTCACCGTCGTCGCCGTGGTCACCGCCCTCTACCCGGCCGCCACCGTCCTGCTCGCCCGCGCCGTCCTCGGCGAGCGGATCCACCGGGGCCAGCTCCTCGGCCTGGGCGTCGCGGCCCTCGCCGTCAGCCTCCTCGCCCTGGCCTGACCCCGGCTCCCGAGTCCTGACTCCCGGCTCCTGACCCCGGCCCCGATTCCTGACCCCGTCCCCCCGCCCCCGACTCCTGGCCGCCGCGCCCCGAACCGCGCCCCGAACCGCGCCCCGAACCGAGCCCCGCCGCCCCGCGAGCCCCCACGAAACGGACCCCCCGTGCCCGACTTCCGCCTCGACCCCGCCGTCGCCGACGCCTTCCCCGACGCCCGCGTCGCCCTGGTCACCGCCACCGGCCTGCGCGGCCGCGACCCCTGGCCCGCCACCGAAGCCGCCCTGGCGGACCTGGAGCGGCAGGTCGTCGACGGCACCTGGCAGCCCGCCGACGAGAGCGACCCGCGCATCGGGGCCTGGCACCTCGCCTACCGTTCCTTCGGCACCAACCCCCGCCGGGTCCGCCCCAGCGTCGACGCCCTCGGCCGCCGCCTCGCCAAGCGGGGCGCCCTGCCGCGGATCAACCCGGCCGTGGACTCCTACAACGCCGTCTCCGTCCGGCACGGCCTGCCCGCGGGCGCCTTCGACCTGGACCGGGTCGCCGGTGACGTCGTCATCCGCCGCGCGGACGGCGCCGAGGCCTTCACCCCGCTCGGCGAACCCGACACCGTCGAACACCCCGCGCCCGGCGAGGTCGTGTACGCGGACGCCGTCGGCGTGCTGACCCGCCACTGGAACCACCGGGACGCCCACCGCACCCGCGTCACCGAGGACTCCACCCGCGTCGTCTTCCTCCTCGAGACCCTCCACGCCACCCGTGACGGCCACCTCCTCGAGGCCGCGGTCGGTCGACTGCGGGGCCTGCTCGCCCCGCACGCCGACCACACGGCCGTGCACCACCTCGACCCGGCCCGCCCGCAGGCGTCGGCCTGAACCGGAGCGCCCCGGCCCCGGCCGTCCGGAGCGGCGGACGCCGGCCCGAGCTCCTCGCCCGCCCGAACCCCCGCGGCCCGTGCCGCACCCCGGGCCCCGGGCCCCGCCCCACCACCGCCGTCAGGGGGCCGGGTCGCGCGCGGTGGCGGCGAAGCGGCTGCGGTACTCGGTCGGCGTCGTGCCCAGGTGGCGGGCGACGGCGCGCCGCAGCGTCTCGTCGCTGCCCAGGCCGCTGCGGCGGGCGGCGGAGGTGATGCCGCGGCCGACGAGCAGCGCGCCGCCGTGGTCGCCGCCCACTCCCGCCCCGACTTCAAGAACCGCATCCTCGCCGCCTTCGCCGGCGGCATCGCCGACCGCCCCGCCACCACCTTCGGCAACGTCAAGGCCGACGTCCTGGCGCACTTCGTCCCGGGTTTCGAGCGCGCCGACTTCGTCGAGGTCATCCGGGGCTCCGCCTGGCCCGAGTAGGCCCGGGGGTTCGGTCTTGGTCCTGGTTGCGGTCCAGTCCCGGTCGGTCGCGGTCGCGGTCCGGCCGGGCCCCGGGGCCGGCGCCCGGGACCGGGGCCGCCACCGCACTGCCGAGCCTCCGTCAGCGACTTTCGATGGTGGTCGAACTAGGCTGATTCGTGCCGTTTCCCCCGTGCACCGCTCGCGCCGGTGGCACACTGAGGTGTCCATGACGAAGCTCGAGTCGGGGTGTCGTCACCGGGAGGGCTGGCACGCCCGGACCGACGGTCGGTCCACGGAAGGTCGGCCTACGGATGGTCAGCCCCGCCGGGGCCGGGAATCCGCAGGCCGGACCGCCGCCGGACCGCCGCCGGACGGGCCCCGCCCGGCCGCCTCCCGTCGCCCGACCGCCGCACCGGCGGCGACCGGGACCCCCGACGCGCGAAGGAGCACCTCCTTGACCACTCACCCCAGGTACGGGGCAGGCCCGCGGACCTTACTGGCGCTGATCGCGGCGCTCTGCGGGATCCTCGGCGCCACCACCGTCGCGGCGACCCCCGCGGCGGCGGCCGACCAGCGCCACGCGATCTACGCCATCGCCCACCGGGTCGACACCCTGGACGGCGTGGACGCCGCCCTCGGCCACGGCGCCAACGGCATCGAGATCGACGTCTGCGCCTGGTGGAACCCGAACGAATGGCGGGCGTACCACGACTGCTCCTCCGCGGGCGACAACCGGTACGGCCCCAGCTTCGACAGCATGATCGACCGCATCCTCTCCAACGCCAACGCGGGCCGCCGGCTGAGCCTGGTCTGGCTGGACATCAAGGACCCCAACTACTGCGGGGAGCAGCCGAACCGCACGTGCAGCGTCGCCGGTCTGCGCGACAAGGCGCAGCGGCTGACGGCCGCCGGGATCCAGGTGCTCTACGGCTTCTTCGAGTACCACGGCGGCAACACCCCGGACGTCGGCGGGCGGGGCTGGAAGAGCCTGGAGGGCCGGCTCGGCCCGCTGGAGGGCATCACCACCACCGGCACCCGCGACCAGGCCCAGGGCGCCTTCGACCGGTCCGGCTCGGGCTTCCCGACCGGCCACCGGGCGATGGACTACGGCGACAGCGACATCACCAAGGGCTTCGGCAACTGCACCGAGGCCACCTACAACACCTGTGCGGAGCTGAAGAAGGGCGCCGCCGACCGCTCGGCGGGGCGGCTCGCGGCCACGCTGTCCTGGACGACCACCTACAACGACCCGTGGTACGTCGACAAGCTGCTGGGCGACGCCCGCGTGGACGGCATCATCGCCGGGTACGGCGCCTTCACCGGAGTCCGCGAGTACGACAACGGCTGGCAGTGCGCCAACGCCGTCAACCTCGTGCGCGACTGGGTGAACCGCCACAGCTCCACCCACCGCATGGCCACCAGCGGCGACCGTCTCTTCAGGTAGCGGTCGGCCCAGGCCGCCGGCCCCTTCGTGGAGGTCTCCCCCCCCGGAGGCCCCGCGCAGGGGCCGGCCGGGCGCCCGCGGTCGGGGACTGGCCGGGGGCCGTTCAGGGGCCGGCGGTCGGGCCCGGCGAGCGGACCCAGCCCCGGGCGCGTCGGCCTCTCCTACGCCGCAGGCGCTCGTACTCCTCGGGGCTCGTGACGAACCGGCAGGCCCCGCTCGCCCGGTCGACCACCGGGAAGGCCCCGCCGAACCCCCGCACCCGCCCCGCGACGGGGTGGGGCGCGGCCCGGAACGCGAACAGGTGGGAGCCGTCCAGGGCGAGCCCCGGTGCGGGGAAGACCTCGCAGCCGAGCTCCTCCCAGCGCGCCACCCTCGCCCGGAGGAAGGCCTCCGCGAGCACCCGCGCCCGCTCGACGTCCAGGTCGGCCGCATCGCCCAGGCCGGTCACACCGGCCGCGCCGGCGGCGGCTGCGGTCACGTCGGCCGTGTCCGCCACGTCAGTCCCCGTCCCGATCCGTCGTTCCGCCGGTGCCGGGGTGGACGTGCACCGTTCCGGCCTGGATCACCATTCCGTGGACGGTGCCGCTCAGCTCGTTGCGGACCCACACCCCGCCGGTGCCCTGCCGCCCGGCACCGGGCGTCCCGGTGCCCGTGCCGGTCCCCGTGCCGGCCGCAGTGCTTGCCCCGGGATCCGCCTCCCGCAGTGCGGCGCGTCGAAGGTCCAGCAGCTCCCGGGTCGGCAGACGAAGGGCGCGCGCCAGCGCCGCGACGGTGTCGGCCGTCGGAACGGGCCCGCCGACCCGCAGCGCCTCGTGCACGGTGGTGCGGCCCAGCCGAGCCCGGGCGGCCAGCCCGGTCACGTTCAGCCCGGCCAGGGCCCGGCCGTCGGCCAGACGCCTGCGCAGTTCGGCGAGCGGGCCGTCGCCCGCCCGGCCGGTGTCCTCCTCGTACGGCATCTCCACCCCCAGGACGGTGTGTTCGACGGTGTTCGTCCTCGTCCGTGCGCACCACGGCGAACACCGTTCCCGGAAGCGTAGGGCACGTCAACACCCCACCGCCTCAAGGGAGACCACCGTGACCCGTCTCGCCCTCCTGCTGCTCGCCGCCGGCCTGCTCGTCGTGTTCGCGCTGCTGGCCGCCGTCGGCGCGGCCGTCCTGGCCCGCCTGGACGGCGCGACCCACCCGACCGCCCTGACCCGCGCCGCCGCGGCCGTCGCCGCCGTGCTCACCCTCGCCGCCGTCGTCGCCGGCGCCCTCACCCAGCTCCTGAGCTGAACGCGCACCCCACCGGCCGGGGGTTCAGGCCCCCGGCTCCTGCTCCTCCGGGGGCGGTGACGGCCAGGGCGGAGGAGACGGCCAGCCTCAGGTCGTCGCGTTCGGGGCTGCGCGGCCCGCCGGTGAGGTGGCGCGGATCGTCGAGGATCTTGACCCATTCCACCACTGCTCCCGGCGCCTGGCTGGTCAGGCAGTCCAGGTTGGAGCCGCGCACCGCGGCGGCGGGATCGCCGAGCCACTCGAGCCAGTGGTCGGAGTCGGTGAGCCTGGCGAAGTCGTCCTTGGGCGGGCCGTAGCCCGGGTTCTCCTCGAACTCGCCGGTCAGCTTCCCGTCCGGGCCGACCCGCCAGACGCCCCGGACGGCCTCGGCCGGAACATAGCCGTCGGGATCGCCGATGTAGGCGTAGTCGATCGCCGCGATCGACCCGCCGGGGTTCGCCGCGGCCTCCGCGACGAGTTCGGGCGGAGGCGACTGCAGGATGCGCCGCTGCTCGGCCGGGATGTCCCCCGTGGTGCTGCCCACCCCTTGCCGTGGCGTCGGCGGTCACCGCAGCTCGTCCGGGCGGGCCTGCCGTTGGTCAGGAATGAGTCTTCGCCATCTTCGAACATGCAGGTTGGAGGCTCTGGTGTGGTGCTCGCTCGGGATACTCATGCTGATCTCGGGCGGAAGTCTGCGGTCTTGATCATCCGTCATGTCATCGGTCGATGCTGTCGCATTTGGGTCATTGAGCCCAACCCGGCCAGCCGGATCGTTGATGTCAAGCAGCCGCTCGCGGCGGCGCGGCCCGCACGGCACATCGGCCCCCAGCGTCATCTCCCGGTGCGGCACGGTCTCGCGGCCCACGGCCGGCGATGGCGTTCGCGAGCGTCGCAGCCAGATCTCCGTTGTATGTAGTGTGCGGGAATGACGAAAAGCGAGCGGCTCGCGGAGCAGTTGGACTGGCACTGGCGCATGAACCTGCGGCCGCGGCTGGACGGACTTACCGATGAGGAGTACTTCTGGGAGCCGGTGGGCGGCTGCTGGAGCATCCGCCCACGCGGCACGTCGGCCGCACCGATGCCGGAAGGTTCGGGGGAGTGGACGATGGACTTCGCGTCCCCAGATCGGGTGCCGGAGCCGGCGCCGGTGACCACGATTGCCTGGCGGCTGGCGCACATCATCGTCTCGTGCCTGGGTTATCGGGTCGGATGGTACTTCGGCGGCCAGGACGTCGCCTCCGAGACATTCGCCTACGCGGGGACCGCTGACGAGGCGCTGAAACAGCTCGATGAGATGTACGGGAGATGGAATGCGGGGGTCCGCGCGCTCTCGGACGCTGACCTGGAGAATCTGCCCGCGGTGGGTCCCGAGCGGTTTCCCATGGAGAACAGGGTCCTGCACGTCAATAGGGAGTTGATCCATCACGGCGCTGAGATTTCCCTGCTGCGCGACCTCTATCGCTGGCAGGTACGGAGCCGTACCGCGCCGACCATGACTTTCCGGTAACCGGCGATCGAGCTTCGGAACCTACGTGGACTCCGTGACGCTCCGTGGCTGCGAGCTTCAGTGCTCCCACGGGCGGTGCGGGGTGGTGGGAGCCGGTGCGCGGCTTCGGTGACGGCGACCGTGGGCGGCTCGCGCCCCGGGCCCGGTCGAGCCACATCACCCGCGCCACTGCCGAATCCGTCGAGTAGCCGGAATCCCCGGCTGCACCGGTCCTGTTCGGACCGGCCCAGTCCGGACCGGGCGGGGCCGGGCGGGACTCACCCGGGCCGAATCCGGCCGGCAGTCGGATCCGGAATCGAAACGCCCCCTTCCCGTCCCGTGGGGGTAATTCCTGCGGCGTCGTCGATTCAGCCGCCGAACGCGACAGCCGACGGACCCTCGAATGCGGATGCGGAAAGTCCGCCGTACGGCGAACGGCCCGCCCCGCCGCCCCGGGTGGGGAGCGGCGGTGCGGGCACGGTGCGGGCGCCGGCCGTCAGACGGTCTCGTAGTGCCAGCGCGAGCAGGAGCCGTTGGAGCGGCAGATGCGCCAGGCCAGGCTCTGCCCCCACATGTAGCTCGGGTTGGGCTCGTCGCGCCAGCTCCCCTTGCCGTTGTAGTTGGGGATGGGGTCCTGCGAGACGCCGTTGACCTTCCACTGCACGTAGGGGTACTGGCCGTCGGCCTCGGTGTCGCCGATGCCGAACATGTGCCGGTTGGGGTCGTGGTAGCCGTAGGCGCCGTAGACCCAGTCGTTCTCGGCGTTGGCCGTTCCGACGCTGGCGACCGTGGCGGTGAGGGCGAGCAGGCCGACGGCCGCGATTTTCCTGAGACGCATGAGGGATCCGTTTCTCCGAAGACGAGTCGGGGACGGTTCAGGCTTTCGGCGCAAGCCTCGCCCACCGGCGGATCGGCTGACTTGTAAAAACGCGAACGACCTTGTTGTTTTGGCGAGTTAGGGCTGCCCGAACAATTCGCGATCGGTATATGTCGGGACGTGCTGCGGTGGTTTCCGGCACGATGGCCCGGTGAATTCTCCCCGTGCTCGTCAGCAGCCCCTCGCGCCCCGCGCGGCGACGTCCCTCCCCGCCGCCGGGGGGTGGTGACGTGCTGCCCCACGTCCACCGGATCACCAAGTACGACCCCGCCGACCGGGACGATCGCGGCGCCTACGTCGGGACGCTCGACCCGGTCAGTGACCACGGCCCGGTCGAGGCCGCCTACCTCGCGGCGATCGCCGCCTTCGCGGAGGAGAGCGGGGTGCGGCACCTGGAGGTCCGTGAGCCGCAGGTCGCGCCCGGCTTCACGCACTTCGGCCTGGAGCCCCCGGTCGAGGGCCACGGCCTGGCCGGCCTCTTCCCGCCCGACCTCACCGGCTACCACGACGGGGCCCGGGTGCCGCTGCCGGTGGCCCTGGAGCTGGTGCGGGCCATGCTGCGGGACAGCGGCGCCTGGTGCCGCCTGGAGGCCGAGGGCGCCTTCGCCGTCCACGTCGGCTGGGACCAGTACGTGTACGTGGGCAGCGCCCGGCCCTGCCCGGCGGCGGTGGCCCGCACCCGCGCGCTGGGGCTCTTCCCGGAGCCGGAGGACGCGTCCCCGTACGACGTCGAACCGGACGGCCGGGGCGAGCGGCACCCGGCCGACGACGCCTTCTGGGCCCGGGTGCGGCGCAGCGTGGCGGCGGGCCGGGCGGCGCTGCTGGAGGAGGTGCACGTCGACAACGCCTCGCGCTGGCACCGGCTGACGGAGGGCTCCGTCGCCGCGGTGCGGGCCGGACTGGCCCCGCGGGCACGACTGGCCGTCTGGCCGGACCTGTCCCCGGACGTCGCCGGCGTGCTGGCCGCCCTCACCGGCGAGGACTCCCTGGTCGAGGTCGTCTGGGAGGACCAGGACGGCCGCATCACCGGGGTGGTCGTCGACGAGGACGAGTTCGAGGCCGTCGCCGCCCGGATCGCCGACGCACGGGCAGCCGCCGTCCTGTCGGTGTACGTCGACGAGCGTGCGCCGCTGCTCACGGCAGTCCTGCCGGACCCCGACGGCGTGGTGCGGGCCCGCTGGAGCACCGAACCGATCCCGGGCGGCGGGGACCGGGGCGGGGGCGGAGCCGTGGGTGCGTGCCCGTAGTGGGGCGTCGACCCGAGACGCCCCGGGCGCCCCGGGCATCGCCCGGACCTCCCCCGACCGCCCCCGCCTCGCCCCGACCGATCCGGTGGTGGCGCGACCGACCCGCCCCGGGCCGCCGTGGGCGCCGGCTACCCGGTGGTGACGGTGCGGGTGCCCGTCCGCTGCAGGTGGGCGTCGATCAGGGCGAAGGTGGCCTCCGGCTGTTCGACGTGCGGCAGGTGGCCGGCCTCCGGGACGACCTCGAGTCGGCCGTTGCCGAACGCGCCGGCGTAGGCCGCGCCGTAGGCGGGCGTGACGACGCGATCGCTGGCGCCCCAGAGCAGGAGGGTGGGCACCTGGACGCCGCCGAGCCGCTGCAGCAGCTCGGGGTCGTGCATGTAGGGGTCGTCGGCGAGCAGGCGCATGGTCGCGGCGTTGGCCTGCCTGCGGGCGAGTTCCTCGGCCGGGAGGTCGGCGACGTGGTAGCGGTCCGGGTCGTGCCAGGAGAGCTCGGCGAGGCCGCGGGCGTCGAGGGCGGAGACGTCCGCGATGGGTTCCGTCTCGACGTGTACGCCGACCGCGTCGATCAGGACGAGGCCGGTGATGATTCCGGCGGTGTCGCGCACGGCCATCTCCGCGGCCGTCCAGCCGCCGAGCGAGGAGCCGACGACGAGGACGTCGCGCAGCGCTCGGTCGTGCAGGAGCCGCAGGTAGGCGCGGGCCAGGTCGTCGATGCCGGTGAGCCATGCGGGGCGGGGGGATCCGTCCCATCCGGGGTGCACGGGCGTGATGGTGCGGGTGGTGCGGGAGAGGTGTCGGGCGAGGCCGGCGACGGTGGCGGGGCCCCCGCCCCCGTGGAGGACGAGGACGGGCCTGCCGGTTCCGGACTCGTCGAGCCGGAGGGGGAGGTCCGAGGGCGGGCCGGCGGGTGCGTGCGGGGTGTCTGTGGGCATGCCTCCACTGTAACTAAATATCTTTATATAAGCTAGCTTGGTCGTTCGGTAGACTCGCCCCATGCGTAATGAGCTGCAAGAACTCGGCAGGGCGGTCAAGCAGGCCCAGTACCGGCAGCACCGGGCGCTCGACAGCGCGCTCTCGGCCACCGGCACGACCCTCGCCCAGTGGGACGCCCTGCGGGCGATCAGCCGATCGCCCGGCGCCTCGGGGCGCGAGCTCGCCGCAGCGACCTTCCAGACCGAGCAGGCCTTCGGGACGCTCGTCGGCCGCCTCACGGCCCAGGGCCTCGTCGACCGCAGGCCGGGGCACGGTCGGCGCCTGGAGCACCACCTCACCCCTGCGGGTGAGCAGGTCCTGGCGGCCGGCCACCAGGTCGCCGACGAGGTGCTCGCCGCGTGCTTCGCGCCCCTGCCCGATGCGGAGCGCACGACCCTGCTCACCCTGCTCCGGCGCCTCACGGAGGAACAGGGCGCGTGACCCGAGGGCCCCGGAAGGCCCCGGTCCTCGGCGCTCGCCCGGCGCCTGCACCTGTGCGTACCCCGGCACCGGGCCGACCGGCGCGTCCGTCCGTGCACCGCGGCCCGCCGGACGGCGGCCCCGCTCGACCCCGCGATCCGCGCCGGTCCGGCGGACCGGCCGGCGGCGCCGACCGCCCGGCGGTGTGATCGGTCCGGCGGTGTCAACGGTCCGCAGGGCCGTCCGGGCCGCCACCAGCCCCGCCGCCAGGCCGGCCGTCCACCTCGCCGTCCGCGGGGACGACAGCGGGGGCGACGGCGGGCAGGGTGCGGATCGCCGGGATCGCGAACAGCGCCACGCAGCCGGCCAGGCAGGCGAGCGCCGAAACCAGCAGCAGGTGCGCGGGGGAGGCCAACGCGGTGGCCGGCCCCGCCAGGATCTGGCCGAGCGCGATCCCGGACACCGAGCCCGCCAGCTCGTACGCGGTGACCCGGTTGAGCACCGCGGGCGGGGTGTGGGTCTGCACGCTGGTCGCCCACATGACCGACCAGAAGGCCCAGGCGCCGCCGCCGAGGACGTGGCACACCAGCAGCACGGGCAGCCCCGCGCCCAGTCCCACGCCCAGCGGCAGTACCGCGTACAGCACCATCGCCGCCGCACCGGCGGCCAGTGGTCGGGCCGGGCGCAGCCGCAGCGCCAGCAGGCCGCCGACCACCGTCCCCACGCCCAGGAAGGAGACCGCCAGCCCGTAGGCGTCGGGGCCGAGGCGGGTGCCGACCAGGGCAGAAGCGAGCGGCACCAACGGGCCGAACAGCAGCACGCCGTAGCCCACCCAGATCAGGATCACCGCCCACATCCAGGTGCGCGCGCGGAACTCCTGCCAGCCCTGGCGCAGGTCGCTCCGGAACGATCCGCCGCCTCGGCCGGGAGAGTCGGCGCCGGTCCGGGTGCCGACCCGCACGAGGGCCAGGCACAGGGCGCTGACGAGGAAGGTGCCGGCGTCGATCGCGTACACGGTACCGGCGCCGGCGAGGGTGATCAGCAGCCCGGCCAGGGCCGGGCCGAGGAGTTGGGCGAGCGCGTCGGCCACCTTGAGCGTGGCGTTGGCCCGCTGCGGTTCGCGGGCGACCAGCGGCACCATCCCGTTCACGCCGGGCTGGAACATCGCGGTGGCCGCACCGGCCAGGGCCGCCATGGTGACCAGCAGCCAGAACGGCGGCGGGCCGGCGAGGAACGCGGCCGCCAGCACGCCCTGGGTGAGCACCCGGGCGAGGTCGGCTCCGACCATCATCCGGCGGGCGCCGATCCGGTCGGCGAGCACTCCGCCGAACAGGACCAGGGCGACGACCGCCGCGGTCCAGGTGCCGAGCACGAAGCCGACCCCGGAGACCCCGTACAGCGCGCCGACCGCGAGGGCGGCGGCCACCGGCATCATCGCGTCGCCGAGCAGCGAGACCGCGCGGGCGGTGAAGTAGAGGGTGAAGCGCCGGTCCCACAGCGGGGGCCGGCCGGGCGGCGGTGCGGGCGGAGCCGGAGGTGCGGCCGGGGACCCCGGTCGGGCCGACGGTCGGGCCGCGGGCTGGGTCGCGGGGAGGCCCGCGGCCAGGGGCCGGCGCCGCGCCGGGGGCAGCGGCAGGGGCCGGGGTCGGGGAGTCGGTGCGGTGGTCACGCACCGATACTGGTCTGGACCACTTGCCCGGCCCCAGTGTCCCGACCGACACGATCGGGTACTTTCACGCCATGACGCTCCGTCCGCCGCCGAAGCCCCCGGAACTGCACCGTGTCGTCGCCCTGCTGCAGCCCCCGCAGCCGACCTTCCCGCTCGCCTGCGCCAGCGAGGTGTTCGGCGACCACGGCCCCGCGGTCCCCGCCCGCTACGCCTTCGAGGTCTGCACCGAGCACCCCGGCCCGGTGCGCACCGAGGCCGGCTACGACCTGGTGGTCACGGCGGGCCTGGAGGCACTGGAACGCGCCGACACCGTGCTGGTCCCGGGCTGGCCACGGCCGGCCGACACCGAGGTTCCGCCCGCGGTGGTGGAGGCCGTCCGCCGGGCGCACCGGCGTGGCGCGCGGATCGTCGGCCTCTGCTCGGGAGCGTTCGTCCCCGCCGCCGCCGGACTGCTGGACGGCCGGCGGGCCGCCACCCACTGGGCCCGGGCCGCCGAACTGGCCGCCCGCCACCCGCAGGCCCGGGTCGACCCCGCCGTGCTCTACGTGGACCACGGCGACGTCGCCACCAGTGCAGGCTCGGCGGCCGGCGTGGACCTCTGCCTGCACCTGGTCAGTGCCGACCAGGGCGCCGCGTACGCCATGCGCGTGGCCCGGCAGATGGTGATGCCGCCGCACCGCGAGGGCTGCCAGCTCCAGTACGCCGATCTGCCCACCTCCGGGCCGGTCCCCGACTCGCTCGCCCCGCTGCTGGAATGGCTGTCAGGACACCTCGACCAGCCGGTCAGCGTCGCCGAGATGGCGCTTCGCTCGCAGGTCTCGGCCCGCACGCTGACCCGGCGCTTCACCGAACAGCTCGGCGTCAGCCCCGGCCGTTGGCTGCTGGACCGGCGGATCGCCGCGACCCGGGCGCTGCTGGAGGAGACCGATCTGCCCGTGGAGACCATCGCGCGCCGCGTCGGCCTCTCCTCGGCCGTCAACCTGCGTCGCCGCTTCCACGAGGCCCTGCACACCACGCCCGCCGCCTACCGGCGCGCCTTCCGCGCCAGCGCGCCCGGGCAGGTCGGTCGGGCCGTTCGGGCCGGATAGGCGGCAGCCGCCGACGCCCTGGACGCGGATCCACGCGGAGCGCGGCGAGAACGTCCCGTGGCCCCGCCCCGGTAGCGGGGCGCCCACGGCACCGCACCCGTCGGCGCACGGGTGCGGTTCGAGGGCGGCCCGCCCGGCCGCGCCCGCACCCCCGACGACGTCGTCGCCGGGCCGGCCGCGCGGCTCGCCCGGCGACGGACCCCCGTGAAGGCCCCCGACCCGCAGTCCCGGCCCCTCAGCGTTCGCCCAGCGCCTGCACCTGCGCGTACCCCGGCACCGGGCCGACCGGCGCGCCCGTCCGCACCGCCCTCGCCGCGTCGACGGCCGCACCCAGTGCGGCGCGGTAGAGCAGCGAGCCGAGGCTGACCCGGGCCACGCCGAGGTCGGCGAGCTCGGCGAGACCCGGGCCCTCGGGCGACCAGAGGACGTTGAGCGGGGCGGTCAGCCGGCCCGCCAGCTCCGCGATGGCGCCGGGTGTGGCCAGCCCGGGCACGAACACGCCGTCGGCACCCGCGCGTTGGTAGGCGTCGAGGCGCCGGGCGGTCTCCGGGCCGGGGTCGGCCTGCCCGGTCCAGTAGGTGTCGGTACGCGCGTTCACGAACAGCTCCGGCACGGCCGCCTTCACCGCCGCGACCTTCGCCGCGTGGACGGTGACGGGCCCGAGCGTGCCGTCCGCCCGGCCGTCCTCCAGGTTGATCCCCACCACCCCGGCCCGGGCCAACTCCACGGCCAGTGCGGCGACTTCCTCCGGGTCGTCGCTGAAGCCGGACTCCACGTCGACACTGAGCAGGAAGCCCCCGCGCCCGAGCCCGCGGGCCAGCCGCAGCGTCTCCTCACGGGTGGCGGCCGCGCCGTCGGGCAGGCCGGCCGCGGCCGCCACCCCGAGGCTGGTGGTGCCGATCGCGGTGAACCCCTCGGCGGCCAGGGCCGCCGCTGAGGCGTGGTCCCAGGCGTTCGGGAGCAGCAGCGGCCGGCCGGGCCGGTGGTGCAGGGCGGCGAACGGGGTCATCGTGATTCCTCTCCGAGAGCGGAGGCACCGTGCAGGATGCCGCCGGCGATGGCCAGGGCGTGCGCCCGGCCCGGGCAGCTGCGGGGCGACGCCCCGAAGGTGAGCGGTTCGCGGTGCGGCTCCTGGGCGGCGACGAGGTCGAGCAGCACCGGCGTCCCGGCCGGCAGCGCGACCCCGGCCACGGCGGTGTCCCGGGCGGCGACCCGCCGCATCACCCGCACCGGCGGGTCATCTCGCAGGGCAGCCTCCAGGCCCGTCCCCCGGCGTGCGTGCTCGACCAGGGCGGCCGTGGCCTCGCAGGCCTGGACGAGCAGACCGATCCGGTTCGCGGCCCGCTCCTGCCCGGCCCCTTCCCATCCGGCGCTTTCCCGTCCGGCGCCTTCCTGGCCCGTGTCCTCCCCTCCTGCGCCCTCCTGCCCCGGGTCCTCCTGCTCGGCCCCCGCCTCCCCGCACCCCATCGCGGGCAGCAGCCTCGCCACCGCCGCGTCCGCCTCCGGATCGTCCGGCGCGTCCGCGAAGTACGCCCGCGCCACCAGCACCACGTCCCGCGCCACCGCCTCCGGCTCGGCCAGCCCGAGCTGCGCGGCGAGCGCCCGCACGACCCGCAGCCGCACGTCGGACGCACACCCGGTCGCCGCGGCCCGACGCAGTGCACCGGGGTCCAGGGAGGCGAGGTCGGCCTCGACCAGGGCGCGGCGCCGGGCGTGGACTTCGCCCGAGCCGAACCGGGCCACCCGAGCCCGCAACCAGGCCACCCCACCCGGCGGCCCGTCCGCGGCCGGAGGCGGCACCAGGGATGCGTCCGCCAGGGCCGCGATCACGTCGTCGTAGCGGTCGAACACGATGGGTTCCGTCATGCCCGCCACGCTAGGACCACGTCGTTTCGGCCCCGGCCGAACCGTTCCCGCGCGACCATGGGGGCATGTCGCTCGCCCGCTTCGCCGCCCTGCTCGCCGACCCCACCCGCGCCGCCTTCTGCACCGCGCTGCTCGACGGACGCGCCTGGACGGCGGGCGAACTGGCCCGGCACGCCGGCGTCGCGCCGTCCACGGCCAGCGAGCACCTGTCCCGGCTGATCGAGGGCGGCCTGCTGGCCGAGGAACGCCAGGGCCGGCACCGCTACGTCCGGCTGGCCGACCAGACCGTCGCCACCCTGATCGAGGACCTCACCGCCTTCGCGGAACGCGGCGCACCCGCACCGCGCACCCTGCGCGAGGCCACCCGGCTGAGTGCCGAGGCCCGTGCCCGGACCTGCTACGACCACCTGGCCGGCCGCCTCGGCGTGGCCGTCGCGGACGCCCTCCTCGACCGCGGGCTGCTCGCCGACGAGGCCGGCCTCACCGTCACCGAGCACGGCCGCGCCTGGCTGGCCGAGCAGGCCATCGAGCTCCCGCCCCGCGCGGGCCGCCGGGGCGCCCGCCCGGTGGTGCGCAGCTGCCTGGACTGGACGGAGCGCCGCACCCACGTCGGCGGGGCCCTGGGCGCGGCACTGTGCCGCACGGCGCTGGACCGGGCCTGGGTGGAACGGATCGGCTCCGGCCGAGCCCTGCGGGTCACCCCGTCCGGCACCCGGGCACTGCACGACCTCCTCGGCGTCCGACCGGAGGCGACAGCCGCTCGGTGACGCCCCGGCCCTCGGACGCACTTCACCGGGTGCTCGGCCGGTTCCATCCCCTGGTAATTCGATGGCGCGAAGCGCACCCACCATCGACCCTGGTCACCGTGTCAGTACCCAAGCACCAGATCCGCGCCCTCCATACGCCCACCACCGTGACGGTCTACCAGGCGTACGCGCCGGAGATCGGCCTGCCCGCCGCACTCGACGGCCGCCGCTTCCCCGCGGCCTGGCGGCGGGACCGGATGACGTGGATCAAGCCGTCGTTCCTCTGGATGATGTACCGCTGCGGATGGGCCGCCAAGGAAGGCCAGGAGACCGTCCTCGCGGTCGAGATCACCCGCGAGGGCTTCGAATGGGCCTTGGAGAACGCCTGCCTGTCGCACTACGAGCACGGGCTGCATCCCGACCGCGCAGGCTGGAAGCGCCGGCTCAAGCGTGCCCCGGCGCGCGTGCAGTGGGACCCCGAACGCGACCTGCACCTCCAGCCGCTCGCTCACCGCTCCCTGCAGCTCGGCCTCGCCGGTGAGGCCGCCGAGCGCTACGCGGACGAGTGGATCGTCTCGATCAGTGACGTCACCACGCTCGCGCACACGATCCGTGCCCACGTCAGGGACGGAGCTCTCGACGCCGCCCGCCGACTCCTCCCCGCAGAGAGCCCCTACCCGGCGGGTGACGGACTGCTGGCGCATCTGCGCGGCTGAGCCGTCACCGACGACCGGCGCCTGCGGACCCCTCGTCAGCTCGCCCCGGGCCCCGGGGTGGCGCTTCACGCGCAGCAGGTGGTCGAACACGACTGGTCGGACGTCAAGCCAGGGGCGTCGGGCGGAGGTCGGCCAGGTCGCGTCGGTATGCGAGGGCGGCCCGGTCGTCGAGGCGGAACTCGTGCCGGACCTGGAAGCCGTTGCGGGCGAGGACCGCCTGCGAGGCGGGGTTGTCGAGGGTGGTGGCGGCGGTGAGGAAGTCGAGGCCGTAGACGGTGGCGGCGAGCCGGCAGACCTCGGCGACGGCGGCGGAGGCGATGCCGCGGCCGGCGGCGGATTCGGCGATGCGGTAGCCGAGTTCGGCGCCGCCCTCGGCGAGGTCGACCAGGTTGACGCGGCCGAGGAGTTCCCCGCCGGCGTCGCGCACCACGTGGAACCTGCAGGTGCCCCCGGTCTGTTCGGCGAGCAGGGCGGCGTGGCGGGCCGGGAACTCGGCGAAGTAGGCGTCGCCGCGGTCGGGGATGCTGCGGGCGAAGTACGCGCGGTTGGCGCGCTCGAACGCCAGCAGGGCCTCGGCGTGGTCGGGACGCAGGAGCTCCAGGGTGGGCATCCGGCCAGTCTGTACCTCGGGGCTTCGGTGAACCACCGGATTTCCGGCCCGGCGCCGGACGCCGGGCCGGATGCGGCGCTGGACACTGCGTCGGACGCCGGGCCGCCGTCCGCGGTGGCGTCCGCCTCACCCGGTGGACGCAGCCCGTCCCGGAGGGAAGGCTCCGGCCAGGGATGTCCGCAATCACCCTGCAGTGCAAGCAATATGATGATTCATCAGCAAAGGGTGTTCACGCCGGTTCCGAAGACCAGGTCACCAGAACCGGGCGAGCGCACTGTCCTTGAACGGCTGCGGGGAGACGCTCATGTACCCGGAGAACGGCCGGTCGAGGACGATGACCAGGAGCAGGCTGAAGCCGACGAGCGCGGCCACCGAACCGACGAACAGCAGCCGCATCCGCCGGCTCCGGATGCCGTACAGGAAGGTGGTCAGCGTGATCACCACGGCACCGCCGAAGATCAGCACCTGCAGCAGGGTCGGCAGCTGGCCGTGGCTCACGGCGATCCGGGCCCGCCGCTGGGCGGCGACGTCGTTCAGGCTGTCCAGGGCCTTGGCGTAGAAGGCCTGTTCGGAGGGGGTTTCGGGCTGGTAGTCCGCGAGGGCCCCGTACATCCCGTCGAGCGCCCGGGTGGTCACCGCGGAGTCGCCCTTCCCGGCCCGCATCAGGGGCCACTGGTCCTCGACGACGGCGTGTACGTAGCCGTGGACGGCCGCGTACACCGCCTCCCGGGTCGCGGGCGGGAAGGCCCGGGCGTCGCGGGCGATCTGGGACACCGCGGTTGCCTCGGTGGACACGACCCTGCCCGTGTCCTGCAGCTCGGTCCACAGGTTGACGATGACGAACGCCAGGATGATGCCGTAGATCGCGCCGAACATCCCCAGCACCACGCCGACCATCTCGTTGTGCTCGCCGTCCGCGAGCGCCGGGAACCGGCGCGCGGCCAGGACGCTGCCCGCCAGGGCCAGCAGCACGAAGCCCCCGACCACCAGCACCGCCAGGGGCGCGGCCGGGGTGTGGTTCAACAGCCAGAGCTCCACGGTGCTCCTCGACGGCCGGTCGGCCGGATGCGGTGGTCAGGGTGGCTTGCCGTGCTGGTCAGGCCATTCCCGCGGCCCGGGGCGGGCTGCCGGGCCCACGGCCGAGGCTAACCCGCACCCGGGCGCGCGGCGCCGGAGAAACCCCGGGGCGCCCGTCAGCCGCCGCCCATCCCGCCCTGGGCGGCGACCATGGTCAGGTTCAGCCCGGACACCGCCCGGGCCAGCCCCGGGGCGGCCTCGACGGCGACCCGGTCGGTGAACGCGGCGATCCGGTCGGCGTGCTCCCTGCGGTCGTGGCGGGAGATCACCAGCCGCAGGTGCCCGTGGGCGGCCAGGGCCGCGAGCACCGCCTCCTCGTACGGCACGTCGGCGACGGGGGCGGTGCCGCGCACGAGCCCGGCCACCCGCACCTGGAGGTCCAGGGCCTCGCGCGGGTCCTCCATCGCCGCGGCGCGCCGCGGCGCGACCGGGCCGTAGGGGTCGCGGTCCGTCACGGTCATGACGCCGAGCACCGCGAGCCGTTCCTCGACGGCCTCCAGGGTGTCCTCGCGCCCGCGCTTGATCCACGACTTCCAGGTGCGCTGCTCGCCGCCCAGGTCGGCGACCAGCGCGTCGAGCACGCCGTCCCCGGTGGGGTCGGCGCGGACGACCCGGACCCGGCCCCCGTCGTCCTCGGCGGCGGCACCCCGGCGGGCGAGCTCGGCCAGGGCCGCGGCGCGCACCAGGAAACCGGCGCGGGCGCGGTCCTGCAGGGTCCGGGCCTCGGTGTCGAAGGCCAGCAGGTAGGTGGCCAGATGCAGTGCTCGGCTCATGGCACCGACGATACGGCGCGCCCGACCGCCCGCCGTCAGCCCGCAGGACGGACTGCCCCTCCACCCGCAGGACCACCCGTCCGGCCGCCGTCCTCCTCCGGTCGGTACGCCCCCCGCGCCGGAGCGCCCGCCGTGCCCCGCACCCCGTGCGCCCGCGGGCCCGGGAAACCCGGTTGACGCGGGGTGGAGCATGGAACGGTGATCACCAGGGACCGTGCGGTCGAGCTCGTGGAAGCCCAACTGGCCCGCCAGCGGGAGGAGTCGCCGGCCGAATGGTCCTTCCCCGAGCTCGCCGTGGCCGGCGCGCAGGAGCACGAGGTCGGATGGCTGCTGGCCGTGGACTCGGCGGAGTACCTCCGCACCGGCGACCTCCGCCTGCGGACCACCGGCTGGTGCGGGACGTACCTGGTGGACCGCTTCGACGGCAGCGTCCACTGGTTGTCCCCGCTCGCGTACACGGACGACTGGCAGGAGCGCTACCTCCGCCAGGTCAAGGGCGGCACCGGCTTCGACCCGCTGGTGATCGCCCTGCGGGAGGTCCTCCGCACCAGCGGTACGGCGGCCGCGATGCAGTACCTGCGCAGGCGGGCACCCGCCCTCGGACTGAGGGAGGCCAAGGACTTCACCGTGGCCGTCGCCAGGGGGGAGCGCCCCGCCCCGGACCTGGTGCGCCTCACCTGGACGGAGGAACCGGACATCGAGACCCTGGCCGGTCCCCTCCCCTGAGCCCCCGCCCGCGTCCCTGCCCCTCGCCTGAGCCCCCGCCCGCGTCCCTGCCCCTCGCCTGAGTCCCCGCCCCCGCCCACGTCCCTGCCGCCGTTCCCGCGTCGCCGTCCGGCTGCCCGCCCTCGCTCCGCCCCTGCCCCCCGCGCCGCCCTCCCGTCCGGCGCCCCGTCCCGCTGCCCCCGCCGCCGCCCGCGCCGCCCCCCACCGGTGCCCGCGGACTGCCCTTCCGGCCCTCCCGGCAGCCGCCGCGAGGCCCTAGTCTCGGCCCCGCCGGGGCCGGGCAGGGACGCAGGGACGTGGAGGGGCTGGGGAGCGTGCGGAAGACGGAGACACCCGCGGTCGCGCCGACACCCGAGACGGCGCCGCGGCGACGAACCCGGGACGCGGCCCCGCACCAGGCCTCGCAGCAGGCCGCCGGCCGGTCCGCGAGCCCGGCCGGACTGGGCGTGCTCCAGCGGACGGTGGGCAACGCCGCGGTGACGCGCCGGATCCAGCGCCAGCAGGACCCGGGGGCGGTCCGGGAGGAGGCGCGGCGCAACGCCGCCGACCCCACCGCGCACGGTGAGTGGGGCACGTTCCGGGCCATGATGGCCCAGGCGGGTTTCCCCGCGGACGTCACCGAGACGGCCTGGCAGCTCGTCCTCGGCGGCATCGCCGAACAGGGGCAGCTCAACGACGAGGCGATGGCGAAGTTCACCGAACGTCAGGAGCAGCGCGACTACCGCGCGTCGAACTCCTGGTACCAGGAGCTGGTGAGGGTCGTCGGCGACTACCTGGAGATCGACACGCCGACGCTGGCCCTGTGGTCGGGCGGCCGGGAGGTCAGCGACTACGCCCGCGCCAAGGGCCACACCCCGCTGGAGTCCACGCCCTTCGGCGGCGTGGTCGACAAGCTGTCCCTGACCCCGGACTGGCTGCTCAAGACGCCCATGTGGAACGTCCTGTCCAAGGCCTTCGTCAGCCGCGCCCGCGGCCCCGTCCACATCTTCCTGCGGGCGTACGACCCCGAGAGCGTCCTCATCGCGCAGGAGGTCCCGCAACTGCGCCTGGTCATGGCGCTGAACCCGGCGGTCAGACTGATCTGGCACCCGGTGTACGCCGATGCCGACGGCCGGCTGATGGAGGTCGCCAACGACCTCGCGCTGACCTCCGACGCCTCGTACCCGACCCGGGACAAGTGCGTGCAGGTGCTCTACGACTACCTGCGGCTCGTCCACGACCCGGCCAACGCCCACTCCGGGCGCGCCCACGCGGAGATGAGCTCCCGCCTCGCGGCCAACGGCAACCCGCAGTAGCAGCGGGCCGCGCCGGGCCCCTCGGCGGTTTCCGTCAGCCGCCGCCGTCAGTCACCGCCGTCCGCCTGCCCGGTCCGCCAGGAGAACTCGATCTCCAGCTCGATCTCGCCGTCCTCCAGCTCGACCTCGATCTCGGTGCGCAGCTCGTCGGGGATCCGCAGCGTCAGCTTCCCGGGCCCGAGCTCCAGCTCGGCCTGGCCGCCGCGTCTGAGCGCGGCCGCCAACGCCTCCAGCTGATCGGCGGCCTCGGCACGCGACAGCGTGCGCTTCTGTT
The DNA here is from genome assembly GCF_040681575.1 of Kitasatospora sp. NPDC051702. Taxonomy (NCBI): domain Bacteria; kingdom Bacillati; phylum Actinomycetota; class Actinomycetes; order Kitasatosporales; family Streptomycetaceae; genus Kitasatospora; species Kitasatospora sp. NPDC051702. The sequence goes on along the minus strand of NZ_JBFAZB010000016.1, from coordinate 40,909 downwards.
CGAACTCGAGGTCCTTCACGGGACGCCTCCCGGGACGGTGGAACAACAGGTGCCTCCCCATTCTCACGCCGCACCCCGCCGGCGGCCCGGCGGAGCCCGCCGGGCGCCCGGAAACCGGCCCGCGAGTGCGTCCGAAGAAATGGTCCTTCCGCCCTCGCCGGGCGGATCCGACGTTCGCCCGGCGCAATTCAGGCCGTGTGGTCCGCCAAGGGGCGGCACCTTCTCCTCCGGTGAATTCCGGCCCCGTGAAACCCCAGGTCAGGGGGCACTGTCAGTGCCTCCCCATAGTGTTGGAGCAACGTCGGAGGGGGCGCCGGAAAGGCGTCGAAAAGGCGTTGGGAAAGGGGTAGGACCATGTCCGCGAACAGGATCAAGCACAAGGTCAACCACGTTTCGCTGGTGGTCGACAAGTCCGGCTCGATGCGCCAGCACGAGGCGCAGCTGGTCCGTGTGGTGGACGAGTTCGTGAAGGGCCTTCAGGAGGAGTCCGACCGGCTCGGCCACGAGACCCGCATCAGCCTCTACGCCTTCGACCACGAGGTGCAGAACCTCGTCTGGGACATGGACGTCAAGCACCTGCCCTCCCTGAAGGGCCTCTACCGGGTCGACAACGGCGCGACGGCGCTCATCGAGGCGGCCGTGAAGTCCGTCGACGACCTGAAGAACATCTGGGAGGGCTACGGGGAGCACTCCTTCCTCCAGGTCGTCGTCACCGACGGCGAGGAGAACGCCTCCGGCTGTTCGGAGAGCGGCCAGATGCACACCCGCATGAAGGCCGGCCAGGGCGCCGCCGTCCTGAGCGCGTGGAAGGACCGCATCAAGGGCGCCCTGGACGACCTGCCCGAGCACTGGACGTCGGCGATCCTGGTGCCGAACTCCCTGGCCAGGCGCACCGCCCAGGAGTACGGCTTCCCCGCGGGAAACATCGCGATCTGGGACGCCGACTCGGGCAAGGGCGTCGAGGAGGCCATCGGCACCGTCAAGACCGCCGCCACGAGCTTCCTGCGCGGCCGCGAGCAGGGCGTGCGCGGCACCAGGAACCTCTTCACCATGGGCCACGACCTCAACACCGCCGACGTCGCGGCCAACCTCGACGCCCTGGACACCGGCAGCTACATCCTCGTCCCGGTCGACCAGCCGAGCCCGATCCGCGACTTCGTCACCCGCTCCGGGCACGCGTACAAGACGGGCTGCGCCTACTACGAGCTGTCCAAGCGGGAGAAGATCCAGGGCAGCAAGCAGCTCGCCGTGGCGGAGAAGGACCCGGCCACCGGGCAGATGACCGGCCGGGTGTTCTCCGGCCCGGCCGCCCGCCGGCTCCTCGGGCTGCCGGCCTCGGAGGTCACCGTGAAGCCGGGCGAGAACCCGGCGTACACCGTCTTCGTCCAGTCGACCTCCGTCAACCGGAAGCTGGTCCCGGACACCAAGCTGCTCGTCATGCTGTAGCCGCGACGACCGCCCGTGCCGCCGGCCCCGGAACACCGGGCCGGCGGCACGGGCGGTCGCGCAGCCGTCAGGTCGCGCGGCACGGTGGTCGAGCGGTACGGCCGGTCGCGGGGCCGGAGACCGCGCAGCCACGCAGCTGCGGGGTCGCGCGGCACGGGCGGTGGCCGGTCAGTCGGTGCAGACGGTGCCGGCCGCGGGCAGGGCGAGGGTGGTCAGATAGCGGTTGGTGGCCGCCGCGGCGCACTTGGAGACCAGGAACAGGCTGTAGTCGTCTCCCTCGTGGCCGAGCACGACACTGCCGGGCAGCTGTCCGGCCATCGCCGCGCCCGCCTGGAACGGGGCGAGGGCCTGGTGGGTGGACTGCAGGATCAGTGCCGCCGGCGCGCCGCCGACCGGGCCGCCCGCCTTGACCGGCCGGGCCGGCACGGGCCAGCCGAGGCATCCGGCCACCGCCTTGTACGAGCGCACGGCGCCGCCGAGGTGCGGGGACACCCGGGCGAGGTCCTGCTGCAGACGGGCCAGGTCGTCGAAGGTGCGCACCGGCGAGGCGTTGTCCAGGCAGGCCGGCACCTGGACCTGGACCGGGTCCATGGTGTCGTCGGAGTCGTGGGTGAAGTCGATCGCGTTGGGGCGCTGCGGGTCGGTGGCCTTGACGATGGCCTCGGCCAGTTCCCGCCAGGCGGGGAACGTCAGGGTGAGGAAGCCCTGGGTGGCCTCGCGGATGTCCTCGCCCGTCAGCGGCTGGTGGGCGGAGGAGCCGGTGGGGACGGGCGAGCGGTCGGCGGCGGCGACGAGACCGTCGTACACGGTTGCGACGTCCTTGCCGTGCAGGGCGCAGTCCGCCGCGGCGGTGCACCAGGCGGCGAAGCGGTCGAAGGCCTCCTCCGCGGCGGCCGCCTCCTGGGTGATGCGGGTGAGCGGAGCACCGGTGTCGTCCAGCGCGGTGTCGAGGACCATGCTGCGCAGCCGGCCGGGGTAGAGCTCGGCGTAGGTGCGCCCGAGCAGCGTGCTGTAGTGGATGCCGTACCAGTCGACCTGCTGCTCGCCTAGGCCGATCCGCACCGCCTCGAAGTCCCGCGCGGTGCTGGTCAGGTCGACGTTGGCGGTGAGCTGGCCGTTGCGGCGCCGGCAGTCGTCGGCGAAGGCCCGGTTGTGGGCGGCGAGCGCGTCGAAGGCGGCCCGGTCCTTCGGGAAGTGGGTGACCCCGGCGGGCTTGAGCGGCTCGCCGCAGACGATCGGCGTGCTGTGTCCCACCCCGCGCGGGTCCACCGCGACCACGTCGAACTTGCGGGTCATGTCCCCGGCGAACTGCGCGAATCCGATGTGCATCGCCAGCCGCAGCTGCTCGATCGAGGAGCCGCCGGCACCGTCGTTGAGGAGCAGGCTGCCCTGGCGGTGCGCCTGGTCGTCTGCCGGTCGGCGGACCAGGGAGAGGGTGAGGTCGGCGCCGCCGGGGCGGGACCACTCCACCGGCACCCGGATGGTGCCGCACTGCATGCCGGTGAAGTCGGTGTCGGCACAGGCGTGCCAGTCGATGCGGCTCGCCCGGCCTCCGTACCCGCCGTCCTCCGGCTGGGCGATCGCCGGGACGGCGATGGCGGTGGTGATCGCGGCGGCCGCGGCGGCGATCCAGCGGCGGGCGGTTCTGGTGTGCGTCATGGGGGAGGTCCTCGCTCTTCCTCGGGCCGAGTGCCCGGCCCGGCGGTTCATGCCGCACAGACTGGCGGTGGCGGATGTCCACTTCCCAGACCGATCGGCGGCGGGAACTGTCCACTCCTGTCCGCACCTGCCCACCACCCCCACCACCGCCACCACCCCCACGACTGACGGAATGTCACGGTCCCGTCTCTGTCATGTCCTGACGACTGTGACGCCACCGGTGCCACCGAACTCGCCTGACCCGTCGTCATCCTGGGTGTCCGAAGCAGTCAGCACGCACCGCCACCGGGGAGTCCTCATGTCCGTCCGTCACCGCCGCCCGCTGCTCGCCACCGCCGTCCTCGTCGCCGGGGCCGGACTCGTGCTGACCGCCTGCGGACCGGACAACGCGGACCCGGCCGCCGGGCCGACGGCCCCCGCGAAGAGCGCGGCGGCCACCGCGCCGGCGACGCCCGCGCCCCCGGCGACGGGCGCCCCGGCCACCGGTGCCCCCGCGACGGGTGCACCGGCAACGGCCTCGCGCCCCGCCACCCACACCCCGCCCGCCACGGGCGCCGCCCCCGCCGCCGACCACCCGTGCGACATCCAGAACCTCACGATCCGGGTGACCGCACGCCAGGGGGCGCCGACGCAGCGGGTGATCGAGGTGCACAACACGGGCGCGAACGCCTGCACCCTGAGCTCCTCCCCGGGGGTCGACCTCGGCAACTCCGCCGCGCGCGACCAGAGCAACAACCTCAGGCCGGTGCTCGCCAGCGGCACCGCGCGCTTCCCCGTCCCCGCCGGCCAGAACGCCTATGCCGTCATCGACCTCAACCCCGGCGGCGCCACCACCGGCACCGCCCCCGGCATCAACGAAGTCAACGTGCTGGTCGACCAGGACGGCACCAACATGCCCCTCGCCAACACCCACAACTTCCCGCTCGACGGCGGCACCAGGGTCCTCAACCCCACGATGGGCCTCTACCGCCCCACCGTGCCCGAAGCCGTCACCTCCCTGGCCGCCGCCGGCAAGTGACCCGCCCCGACACCACCCCGACACCACCCTCCCGGCGGGGCCGTGGGGAAATCGGGGGTGGTCGGGCGGGCGGACTGGCAGACTGGTGATCATGAACGCCGACCGGCGCCCGCTGTGGCAGCCCTTCTCCGAGCCCCTCGTCGACCAGCCCGCGGTCGGGGAGCGCGAGCGGCTCCTCCCGGTGGAGCGCCTGCCGTTCCGGGAACCGTCGGCTCCGGAGCCCGGCATCCCGCGGCAGGGCGCCGCCGGCGGGCGCAGGCCGCTCGGCTCCGGAGGGCTCACCTTCGCCGCGGCCGACGGGGCGCTGCCCGGCGGATCGTGACGCCGTGGACCGGGGTGGGCGACGGCACCTCGACGGGGCCGCGTGTCGGCCTTCGCGCGCCGTACGGTGGGCGAGGTGGGATGGTGGTGCTCGCCACGGGGCGGATCGGCCATGAGAACCTGCCCGGCCGGCACTCCGTCGGCCGGCGGGCGGGACGACCCGCCCGCCGGAAGCAATCCCTGAGGAGAAGGCACCACCTTGGCAACCGACTACGACGCTCCGCGTGACACCGGCGACGAGAGCAGCGACGACAGCATCGAGGCGCTGAAGAGCCAGCGCGACGACAAGCAGAGCTCCGCCGTCGACGTGGAGCCCGAGGCCGTCGAAGGGCTCGAGCTCCCGGGCGCCGACCTGTCCGGTGAGGAGCTCACCGTGCGGGTCGTGCCCATGCAGGAGGACGAGTTCACCTGCATGACCTGTTTCCTGGTCCACCACCGTGCCCAGCTCGCGGGCGAGGACCGCAACGGTCAACCCATCTGTCGCGACTGCGCGTCCTGACCGCCCGGGGAGCCCGTACCCCGGGCCGGCCCGCCCGCGACCCGTCGACGGCAGCAGGCCGCGGGCGCCGGTGAGCCGGGCCCGTCGTGGGGCGGGGGGAGTCCCTTCGTCCGTTCGGGGCGCCCCGGCCGCGGGCGTCGGAAGCACCCGCCGCCACGGGTGATCGCGGCCCTCCGTGCGCGGGAAGTCGGATCCGCCGACTTCCCGCGCACGGCTGCGGTCAGCGCGCATGGAACTACCACGCCGAGGCGAGGTGGAGGACGGCCAGCAGGCCGGCACACACGGCCATCCCCGGGTTGCGCTGCTGCACGCCGATCGCGGAGTCGCCGATCTGGGCCAGGCCGACGATCGCGAGGACCGGGGCGGCGGCGGAGCGGTCGCCGGTCGCGAGGAGGGCGAGCGTGACGGCGGCGAGGGGGATCGCCCTGGCCCCGTAGGCATGGGCGTACAGAAGCGTGCCGCCGTTGACGGCCGTGCCCCTCGGCAGGATCAGACCCGGGGCCGGGGGAGGGTCGCCGCTCACGGGGCCCGGCCGGGGCGGTCCGGACACCTTCGGTGACGGTCCTTCAGATGTCCGTGCGTACCCGGTCGATCGGGCGTGCGCGCGGCCCGGATGCCGGTCCGCGGCGCGCCGAGGCGTTCCGGTGGGCGCTCCCGTGGCCGTTCCCGTGGGCGTTCCGGGGCGGCTCCACCTCCGGGTGGAAGGAGGGCCCTGCGGTCCACCCGCGGGTGGTGGTGGAGCCCTCCGGTGGCGGAGGAGCCTTGGGCCACGGGCTCTCTGCATTCGGCAACCGTCGCGCTCACCTACACGTGCGTCGCGATCTTCTGCGCGGCCTGGACGGCCGGCGTCCTCTACTTCGCGGTCGCGGCTCGTTCCGGCCTCTGCGGATGGCTGCGCGGGCTGCGCCGTTCGATGCTCCGTCGGGTCCTGCTGGTCGGCGGCGGCTACGCGCTGTTCGCCCTGCTCGACCGGACCCGGGACTTCTGGCAACACCTTCGCTACTGGCAGCCGGTGCTCGCCGTCGCGGGCGCGCTGCTGGCGGTGGCGTCCACCGCGCTCCTCCTGTGGGCCCGTTGGGTCCTGGGGGTGATGTGGGCCAGCGTGCCGACCGTCCAGGAGCGGCACGAGCTGCGCACCGACGGCCCCTACCGGCTGGTCCGCCACCCCATCTACACCGGCCTGCTGGGCCTGATCGCCGGGGGGATGGCGGCCTGCGGGTTCGGCGTGTGGATCGCCTACATCCTCGTCGCCGTGCCCTGGTTGCTGCTGCGGGTCCGGGCCGAGGACGCCATGATGGCCGGGCGGTTCGGCGCGGCCTACGAGACCTACCGCGCTCGCGTCCCGGCGCTGGTTCCGCTGGGCCTGCCGGCGGCCTCGGGCCCGGCCGGGCCTCGACGGCGCTGACGGGGCGGTGGCTCACCCCGCCGGGAGTGGGTATCCGCCGGGAGCGGGTATCCGCCCGGAGCGGGCCGTCGCCCGGAACAGCCTCCCACCTGCTGCCGGCCGCGGCAGCCGGGTGTGGACGGGAGCCGCCGGGCCCCGCGGACGGCGGTCCGCGGGGCCCGGTGTTCAGGGCCGGGCGTGCCGGGGCCGGTGGCCCCCGGCCCGCCGGACCCTCCGGGAACGGGCGGCGCGGCGCTCCCCGGCGCGCGGGGACGCCGCGGTCACGGCGGCCGCGACGACGAGCGGGACGACCATCAGCACCATGGCGGCGGACATGCGCACCTCCGGAGCAGGGCTGGACAGATGGTGTCCGCCTGCCCGCCCCGGCTGCGGTCATGTCCTGCTTCACCCGCCCCGGTGACGGAATCACCCGCTCGCCGACCGGATCCTGCGGCCGCGAACCGCCGACCGTGACCCGAAGGCCACGAACCGAAGGCCACGAACCGCCGCCCGCGACTCGAAGGCCACGAACCGCCGGGCGGTCAGCCCTGGCGGTCAGCGCCGACCGGTCACCGCGCGGCGGGGTCCTCGTCGTGGTCGCCGAGGGTGAGCAGGACGCGGCGCAGCAGGCCGGCCAGCTGGTCGCGTTCGGTGCCGCTGAGCCCGGCGAGCTGGCGTTCCTCGCCGGCGAGGTGGTGTTCGACGAGCCGGTCGGTGAGTTCCCGGCCGGCGTCGGTGAGGGAGATCAGCACCCGGCGCCGGTGGGCGGGGTCGACGGCCCGTTCGACCAGGCCCTTCGCCACGAGGTGGTCGATGCGGTTGGTGAGCGCCGCGGAGCTGACCATCACGGCGGCGCTGAGCTCGCCGGCGGTGAGGACGTGCGGGGCGCCGGAACGCAACAGGGTGGCCAGGACGTCGAACTCCCAGGGCTCGACGCCGTGGACGGTCAGGTTCTCCTTGATCCCGCGCTCCAGCAGGCGCGAGGCCCGGGAGAGCCGGCCGATCACGGCCATGGGGGAGGTGTCCAGGTCGGGGCGGACCGTGCGCCACTGGGCGGTGATGCGGTCGACGCCGTCGTGCTGCGGCTGCTGGTCGGTCATGTTCCGAGTCTAACATTTCGACATGGAAGTGTTTGACATCGCGGATCGAGCCCGACTATAGTTTCGACATCGAAATGTTCGACATAGGGGGAACATCGTGAAGGTCCTGCTCACCGGCGCCACCGGCTACATCGGCACCGTCGTCTCCGAGCACCTCGCCGCCGCCGGCCACCAGGTCGTCGCGCTCACCCGCAGTGCCGAGCCGCAGCCCGACCGGCCCTGGCAGGCCCAGGTGGTCGGCGACACGGCCGACCCGGCCTCGCTGGCCGGCGCGGTCACCCCGGAGATCGAGGCGGTGATCCACCTCGCGCCCCCGAGCGGCGACGCCGACGTCGACACCGCCGTCATCGAGGCGCTCGTCACCCCGCTGCGCGGCACCGGCCGGCCCTTCGTCTACACCAGCGGCGTCTGGGTGCTCGGTGCCACCGGCGAGGCCCAGGAGGTCGGCGAGGAGGCCCCGACCGACCCGATCGACATCGTCGGCTACCGCCCGCGGATCGAGCGGCGGGTGCTGGCCGAGGCCGCCGAGGGCGTGCGCGCGGTCGTCGTCCGCCCCGGCATCGTGTACGGCCGTGGCGGCGGCATCCCCGCCATCCTGGTGGACCGGGCCCGGACGCAGGGGGCGCCCGAGTACTACGGCGAGGAGGGCGTGCGCTGGCCGGCCGTCCACGTCGACGACCTGGCCGAGCTGTTCGTGGCGGCCGTCGAGCGCGCCGCGGCCGGCACCGTCTGGCACGGCGTCGGTGAGTCTGCCGTCCCGGTCAGGGACCTCGCCCGGGCCGCCGGTCGCGCCGCCGGGGTGGCCGCCGCCCCGCACGCGGTGCCGGTGGAGAAGGCCGCCGAGGTCTTCGGCCCGCTCTTCGCGGACGCGCTCGCCCTCGACCAGAGCGTCAGCGGCGCCGCCGCCCGCACGATCCTCGGGTGGCGACCGGACCGTCCGGGCGCGGTCGCCGAGGTCGAGTCGGGCTCGTACGGTCCGGTGCCGCAGGGCTGACCGTCCGCCGGTCGCTGCGGTCGACGACGTTCGTGGGCGGCATCCGGTGCGCCGGTGCCGCCCACCGGCCTCGGTCACGCGGCCGGGCGGTCCGTCCACCCGATTCGGCGGAGGGCCGCTGACCTGCTAGTCTTCTTCTCGTCGCGAGGGAGATGATTCCTCGTCAGGCGTCAGCGGTGCTACCAGAGCACGTCCTACTTTCAGTAGGGAGAGTCCGTGCAACCCGGGCCTGGCGCTCCATAGTCGGACGAGGTCCGGCACCCCACCAGGGTGCCGGACCTCGTCCGCGTTCCCGTTCGCATCCGGCCCGTCCGGGGGTGAGGCCGACGGCTCCGGCGGTCCGGTCGACGCGTGCGAGCCCTCCCGCGCGGCCTTCGTCACCCTTCGTGCGGCGGGAACGGCCGTCCTCACTTCGAGTGATCCGGTTCGGCGTGGAACGGCCCACCGGGGCGCCACCCCGCCCTCGTGCGCCTCCCGAACCCCGTTTGCCTCCCGGGCCCCGGCCCGCTACACACCATCCCGACACCGTGCGTGAAACCGGGAGGTCTACCCATGAGCGTGACGAATCGGTACCGGGACAACTGGGAGGGCTTCTGGCGGGACGCCCCCGAGGAGCCGGGGGCGGTGATCTGGGACGCCGAACCGGGCCTCACCGCGGCCCGCCACCTCGAACTGTTCGACCGCCACCTCGCCGACCCCGGTCTGCCCGTCGTCGACCTGGGCTGCGGCAACGGCACCCAGACCCACTTCCTCGCCGACCGGTTCGCCCGAGCCGTCGGGGTCGACCTCTCCACCGCCGCCCTCGACCTCGCCCGGCGCCGCAACCCGCCCGGGCGGGCCGAGTTCGCGCCCCTCGACGCCACCGACACCCGGGCCGTCCTGGCGCTCCACGACCGCCTCGGCGACGCCAACGTGTACGTGCGCGGCGTCATCCACCAGAGCGAACCGGCCGACCGTCTCCCCGTGGCCCGCGCCATCGCCACCCTGATCGGCGAGCGCGGCCGGGCCTTCGTCGTCGAACTCCGCGAGTCGGCCAAGGCCGTCCTGGCCGACCTCGCCCGGGGCCCCGCCGGCCCGCCTCCCAAGCTGCGCCCGGTCTTCGCCCACGGTCTGGCCCCCGCGGAGGTCGCCGACGCGGCCTTCGCCGAGCTCTTCCGCACCGCCCGTCTCACCGTCCTCGCCACCGGTGACCTGCCGCTGACGACCACCGAGTTCACCCCCGACGGCCGGCGGATCGACCTGCCCGCCCAGTGGCTGGTCGTGGCCGCGAACGGGGCCGAGCCGGCCTGACCGCCGGGGCCCGACCGGCGGGATCCATCACTGCTGGTGCTGGACCGCATCATGTCCGTCTATTGGACGGATGGTCAGGCCTGCCGCAGGGTTGCTCCCATGGGTAACGCGACGACTCACACCTACGGGAAGGCCGGGATCCGGGCCATGATCGCGGCGGAACGCCGGGAACTGGCCGATCTGTTCGACGGCCTGCGGCCCGACCAGTGGGAGGAGCCCAGCCTCTGCGCGGGGTGGCGGGTCCGGGAGGTCGCGGCGCACATGTCGACGGGGTTCCGGCTCTCCCTGCCCGCGACGATCCGGGAGCTGGTCAGGGCCCGGGGAAGCCTGCACCGGATGACCGACCGCGTCGCGCGCAGGGAGGCCGCCGCCTGCTCCGCGACCGAACTCGCCGCGTTCCTGCGGGAGGGCGCCCACCACCCCTGGACGCCGCCGGTCGGCGGGATCCGGGCCGCGCTCGGCCACGACGTGGTGCACGGCCTGGACGTCACGGTCCCCCTCGGCCTGGACCGGCGCGTGCCCGAGGAGCGGCTGCGGGTCCTGCTGGACGGGATCCGCCCCGCCGGCCTCAGGTTCTTCGGCGCGGACGTCGACGGGGTGCGGCTGTGCGCCGAGGACCTGGACTGGTCGTACGGTTCGGGCGTCCCGGTGTACGGCACCGCCCAGGACCTCCTCCTGCTCGCCTTCGGCCGCAGGCTTCCGGCCGGCCGGCTCCGGGGCGAGGCGAGCAGCCGCTTCACCGCGGCCTGACCGCCGGCACCCCGCAGGACGAAGGGCCCACGCCGCACGTCCTCAGGCCTCGGGTCCGCGGGTCCTCGGGTCCCGGTCCCCGGCCGGCCCCGGCGTCAGGCCGCGGGTGCGGGAGCGGGCGGCGATGACGCCTCCGGTGCGGGCCCGCCGGGCAGCCGGGCGAGCCGGAGCGTGCCGACGTACGCCACCACCACGGCGACGATCACCAGCGGGACGACGGTCAGACCGGCCTCGCCCAGCAGCAGGGTGGCCAGCATCGTGGCGGTCATCGGCAGCTTCAGCATCGCCACCGTCATCGCGCCCATCCCGATGGCGAATCCGGCGGTGGTGCCTAGACCGGGCAGGTGGGACAGGGCGAGGCCGCCGGTCGCGCCGACGAACACGGCGGGGAAGACCGGGCCGCCGCGGAAGGCGCACAGCGAGGCGCAGTAGGCCAGCGACTTGCACACCAGCAGGACGAGGAGGGTGGCGGCCGTGTAGCCGGCGCTCTGGTCCAGCAGTGGCCCCAGGGCGTCCTGCCCGGAGAACAGCACCCCGGTGGCCGGCCGGTCGGTGATCACCGCGTACACCAGCGCGATCACACCGACGGCGACGCCCATCAGGACGGTGAGCGGCAGGCGGTGGCGGTCCACCACGCCCTGCAGGGCGAGCGAGGAGCGGCGGATCGCCTCCCCGAGCAGCGCGGCGACCACGCCCGCGAGGATCGCCCAACCGAACTCGCCCAGGGTCGGCCGGCCGGCGGCCGGCACCTGGTTCAACGTGAGGGAGTAGGTGCCGAGGCCGGTCCAGGTGCCGAGACCGGTGAAGATCAGCGACCCGATGCCCGCGGCGAGCAGACCGGGCACCAGCACCACGCCCATCACCGGCCCGCCCAGGCCGGACGCCTCCATCAGCAGGAACGCGCCGACCAGCGGCGAGCCCAGCAGCTCGCTGATGGCCGCGAAGCTGCCGGCCGCGCCGATCACGGAGACGGCGCTCGGCGGGGCGTCCCGCTTCAGCAGTCGGACCGCGCCGACCGCGAGCCCGCCGCCGAGGGCGATCAGCGGGGCCTCGGGACCGAGGACCACCCCCAGGCTGAGCGAGACGATCGCCGCGACCGCCACGCCAGGCACCGACGTGAACGAGGGCGTGCCCCCCGTCTTGAGCCCCTCCGCGGGCCGGTGGCCCCCGCCACCCGGCAGGTACCGGATCGTCAGGGCGACCAGGACGCCCGCCACCGCGAGCAGCGGGATCGGCCACCAGTCGGGGGTGCCGTGGAAGCCGAGGCCCTTCGGCAGGTCGTCGAAGACGAGCGACTGCAGCTCGGAGACCAGGGCGAGGAACCCGAACGCGCCGGCCGAGATCGGGACGCCGAGCAGGGCCGAGAGCGCCAGCACCACCAGGTAGCCGGGGGAGCGGACCATCGCCAACGGGTCCTGTGACGCCGCGGCGGGCCCGGTCGGACCGGTGGGGGTGGGTCGGGCCGGCATGTGCATCGTCTCCTCGACGGCTGGCCCGCCGGGAACACCGGTCGCACGGGCCTGGATCTGGTGGGGGCGCGGACAGCGGGTCGGTCGGTTCAGTGCTCGGCGACGACGGGGGCCCGACCGAGGGGCCGGCCCGCGCCGTCGGCGCCGGTCGACGCACGGCGGCTCCGGTCGTCCGCTCGGAAGTGGTGCTCCGGCTCCCGGCCCCCGCCCGGGGGGTGCCCCGGCTCCCGGCCTCCGCCGGCCGCGGTCCGCCCCGGCGGGGCGGGGGACGCCGGCCTGCCCGTGTCCTGGTCGTCGGCCATCGGCCGTCCCTTCTGTGTGGCTGCGCGCCGCAACCGCCGGGCGGTGCGGGTCCGTCCCCCGATCATCGCGGGCCCGGCGGACGGCGGCCGTGAACCGGGCCGTAGGGCGTGTCCGGCCTGCGCGGCGGGCTGCGTGCCCCTCGGTGCCGAAGACCCGAGGGCGGGCGGTCGGGACGCCCCCGGCGCGGCGGACCGGGCGGGCACCGACGGCGCGGACGGCCCGCCCTCGGCTACCCTCCCCCCTCGTGGACGTTTCCCCCGAGCCCTCGACCCTGCGCGTCTTCGTGGCGCTGGCCCCGCCCGACGAGGCCAAGGACGAGCTGGCCCGTGCGCTGCAGCCCGCCTACGCCAGGTACCCGCAGCTGCGCTGGAACCGGATCGAGGACTGGCACATCACCCTCGCCTTCCTCGGTGAACTGCCGTCCACGGCAGTGCCGTCGCTGCGGGCGGTGCTGGCTGGCCGGGCGGCCTCGCACCCCGCCCTGCAGCTGGGCCTGCGCGGCGGCGGCCACTTCGACGAGCGACTGCTGTGGAGCGGGATCGACGGGGACCTGGAGGGACTGCACCGGCTCGCCGCCGACGTCCGGGAGCTGGTGAGGTCCTGCGGGATCGAGTTCGCCGACCGCCCGCTGCGCCCCCACCTGACCCTGGCGCGCTGCCGTCGCGACGATCCCACCAGCGTGCCGGAGGCCGCGGCCGGGCTCGCCGGGTTCGTGGGCAGGCCGTGGCCGGCCGAGCGACTCCACCTGGTCGGCAGCAACTTCGGCCGCGGCCCCGGGCCGATCCGCTACCGCGACATCGAGGCGTGGCGGTTCGGCGCCGCGGTCCGGACCGGGAGCGACAGCGCCCCCGCCGAGCCGTAGCCGTAGCCGGCGAGCCGGCCCGCTCAGCCCTGCCGGCCGGCGGTCCGGCCCGTTCAGCCCTGCCGGCCGGCGGTCCGGCCCGTTCAGCCCTGCCGGCCGGCGGTCCGGCCCGTTCAGCCCTGCTGGCCGGTGGCCGCGAGGACGATCTCGCGGATGGTGACCTCCGGCGGCTGGCGGTACGCGTAGACGATGGCCTCGGCCACGACCTGCGGGTCCAGGGCGCCGCCGGCCGCCTCCTTCCACGCCCGGTAGTCCTCCTTGATCCGCTCGTCGGTGGTGTGGGAGAGCAGTTCCGTCTCCACGGCCCCCGGGGCGATGGTGATCACGCGGACTCCCGAGGAGGCGACCTCCTCGCGCAGGTTCTCCGACATCGCGTGGACGGCGAACTTCGTCCCCACGTACGCGGTGTGGTTCGGGAAGGTCTTGCGGCCGGCGACGGAACTGACGTTGATGACGGTGCCGGCGCCACGGGCCAGCATGCCGGGCAGGACGGCGCGCACCCCGTACAGCACCCCCTTGACGTTCAGGTCGATCATCCGGTCCCACTCCTCGGCGTCCTGGTCCGCGATCCGGCCCAGGAGCATCGCCCCGGCGTTGTTGACGATGGCGTCCGCCGGCCCGAACCGCTCCTCGGCCTCGCGCACCGCCTCCCGGAGCGCCTCGCGGTCGGTGACGTCGACCTTGCGGCACAGGGTCTCGGGCAGGGCGAGCTCCTCGAGCCGTTCCAGTCGGCGCGCGAGCAGCAACAACGGGTGGCCCTGTGCGGACAGCAGCCGGGCGGTGGCCGCGCCGATGCCCGAGCTGGCACCGGTGATGACGATCAGGGGCTTGGACACGGCGGATTCCTCCAGGGAGCGGGCTGGACCGGATCGGGTTCGGATCGGACGCGGACGACGCGTCGCACCCAGAAGACCACCACGGACGGGGCCCCGCGCACCGGCGGCGGGGCCGGGCCGTACGGCGGGATCGTCCGTCCGGTTTCGGTGCCGGGCCGCTGACCTGCTAGTCTTCTTCTCGTCGCGAGGGAGATGATTCCTCGTCAGGCGTCAGCGGTGCTACCAGAGCACGTCCTACTTTCAGTAGGG
>NZ_JBFAZB010000016.1:0-26631 GCF_040681575.1 Kitasatospora sp. NPDC051702 | reverse complement strand
GGAGAGTCCGTGCAACCCGGGCCTGGCGCTCCATAGTCGGACGAGGTCCGGCACCCACCAGGGTGCCGGACCTCGTCCGCGTTCGCGGACGCTGCGCGGTCGGGGCCGCGCCGGAGCCCCCCACGGCGGCGGCGTGGCGGGCCGCGGCGGGCCGGCGGGGCTGACCGCGATCCCGCCGGGCCGGGGCCGTCAGTCCGCCTTCGCCCGTAGGGTGTTCCGGCACGGGGATGTCGGACGACGGGGTGGGCGATGCGACCTGGTGACGTGATCGCGGGCCGCTACGAGCTGGTCAGCCGGCTCGGGCGGGGAGGCATGGGGGAGGTGTGGGCCGCCCACGACCGGGACCTCCGCCGCGCGGTGGCCCTCAAGCTGCTCCACACCGGGGAGGAGGGGGTGGGCGAGCTGCCGGCCCGCTTCGCGCGGGAAGCGGTGGCCTCGGCCCGGATCAACCATCCGAACGTCATCACGCTCCACGAACGCGGTGTGCACGAGGACCTGCTCTTCCTCGTCATGGAGAAGGTCGAGGGCGTCACCCTGGCCGAGGTCATCGACCGGGAGGGCCCGCTGCCGCTCCCCCGGGCGCTGTCGGTCGCCGGTGAGATCGCCGCGGCGCTGGCCGCCGCCCACCGGGCGGGCGTCATCCACTACGACATCACGCCGCGCAACGTCATGATCACCACGGACGGGCGGGTGAAGGTCCTCGACTTCGGGATCGCGGGGTTCCTCCGGACGACCCTCTCCCTGGTCCGCTCCTCGCTGCTGGCTCCGGCGGGGACCGTGGCGTACGGCGCCCCGGAGCAGTTCCGCACCGAGCGGGGCGACGAGCGGTCCGACCTGTACGGGCTCGGCGGCGTCCTGTTCGCGATGCTCACCGGGCGGCCCCCCTTCACCGGGCCCAACGCCTGGGCCGTCATGGCGCGCAAACAGGACGAGGACGCCCCCGGACTGGCGACCCTGCGGCCGGACGCTCCCGCGGACCTGGCCGCGCTGGTCGCGCGACTGCTGGCCCGCGACCCCGCGCGGCGCCCCGCCTCCGCGCAGGAGGTGTACGAGCGGCTCCGGCAACCGCCGGCCGGGGCCGATCCCGTGGCCGGGGTCCGGTTGGCCCACACCGCCCGGCCCGACCGGGTGCCGACGGGCGGCGACGGTCCGTTCCACCGGGTCCGGGTCTTCCTCGACGGGGCGGCCGAGGCCCTCGACCGGGTCGTCAGGGTGGTCTACCACCTCCATCCGACGTTCCCCGAACCGGATCGCGTGAGCACCGACCGGTCGACGGGCTTCGCCCTGGAGCTGTCGGCCTGGGGCCGGTTCACCGTCACGGCCGACGTCTTCGCGGCAGGCTGCCGGGAGCCCGTCCGGCTCGAGCGGTACCTCGACTTCTGACCCGCGCCCGACGCCCACCCCGCGGTTCCGCGGTCCCGCGGAGTGGGCGGCCGGTGACGTGCGTCGTCCGCCGGTCGGCCGTGCGCGTCGTCAGCGGGCGAACCTCGCGACGGCCGCAGGGGTGACGGGCGTGAAGAAGTTGACGAGGTTGCCGTCGGGGTCGCGCAGCAGCAGGGACCGGTTGCCCCAGGGCATCGTGGTGGGCCCGGCGACGAAGTCGGTGACGACACCGGTCAGGTCCCGGTGGACGCGGTCCACGTCGTCGACGAGGAACTCGGTGATCACACTGTGGTTGTCCGCCGGGCGGGCGGAACCCGGCGCGAACAGCGGGACGGTGCGGGTACCGGCGATCGCGAGGGTGGCACCCGCGGTGCTGAGCTCGGCGAAGTCCTCGGTGGCCCACGTCGTCCGGGCCCCCGTGGCCCGCTCGTAGAACGCGACGAGGCGCGCCACGTCGCCGGTGATGATGCGGATCGAGACGAACTCCACGGGAATCTCCTTGGTCGTGCGGAAGGCGTGCACGTCGCAGGCTAGGAGGAATACCGGACAGAACCGGTCCGGTATTCGTACTAGTCTGCGAACATGTCCCGACCGACCGTCCGCGTCCTGACGCTCCTGGAACTGCTGCAGTCGGGCGGCACCCGGACGGTGGCCGAACTCGCCGACCGGCTCGGCGTCGACGGGCGCACCGTGCGGCGGTACGTCGATCAGCTGATCGACCTGGACGTGCCCGTGGAATCGGTGCGCGGCCGCTACGGCGGGTACCGGCTCGCCCCCGGGTACCGCCTGCCCCCGCTCATGCTCGGCGACGACGAGGCGCTCGCCGTCCTGCTCGGCCTGGTCGCCGGCCGGCGGGCGGGGCTGACGCCGGCGCAGCGCACCGCGAGCGAGACGGCGTCGGCGAAGATCCGGCGCGTCCTGCCCGGGCACCTCGCCCACCGCCTCGACACCCTCCTGGAGGCCCTCGCCTTCACGGACCGGCCCGCGGATCGGGACGCCCCGGGCCCCGGGGCCCCCGATACCGCCGCCCCGGACACCGGGGTCCTGCTCACCGTCGCCGACGCGGTGCGCCACCGCCGGCCGGTCTCCATCCGCTACACCGCCCGCGACGGACGCACCGGCGAACGCACCCTGCACGCCACCGGCCTCGTCGCCCACGGCGGCCGCTGGTACGTCACCGGCCAGGACGCCGGCCTCGGCGAGGACCGGACCTTCCGCCTCGACCGCATCGCCGACGCGCGGACCCTGCCCGGCACGTTCGAAGCACCCGAGGACGCCGACCCGGCGGAGCGCCTGCTGACGGGATTCGCCACGGCCGCCTACCGGCACGAGGTCACCCTGCGGATCCACGCGACGGTCGACCACCTCCGCGCGCACCTCCCCGCGGGCATCGCCCGCCTGGAGGAGTGCGCACCCGTGACGGAGGAGGGCCGGGCGGCCGAACGCTGGCTGCGCGTCGAGCTGCGGGCGGAGCGCCTCGACTGGCTGCCGCCGCTGCTCGCCGCACTCGACCGTCCGTTCGTCATCGAACGCCCCGACGAACTGCGCACCCTCGTCACCGCCCTCGCCGACCGCCTGGCCTCCTCCGCCCGCGTCGCGGCCGACGAGGAGCACCCGGACGCGCCGGGGCGGCGCCGCGACCACGGGTGACGGGCCGGCACCTCGGGACACCGGGAGGCCGGATGCCGGGGCGCCGGGTGTCGGGGGACCACCGGTCCCGCGCCCGGAGCCGTGACGCAGGTCACAGCCGGTGCAGAACCTGAGCCCGGTCGCGGGCGTCTGGCTGGTGTGAGATCACGCAGGAGAGCACTGGACGAGCTGGACGAGGAACGCCTCCTCCGGCTGGTCGCCCGGGGTGACCGCGGGGCGTTCGAGGAGTTGTACCGGCGCACGTCGCCGTGGCTGGCGGTGCGGCTGCGCCGTCGCTGCGCGGACGAGCAGATCGTCGCCGAGGTCATGCAGGAGACCTTCCTGGCGGTGTGGCGCGCGGCCGGGGCGTTCGCCGGGAGCGCCGTCGGCGGCACCGCCGTCGGATGGCTGTGGACCATCGCGGCGCGCCGCCTGGTCGACGCGTTCCGCAGACGGGCCCACCACGCCGAGCCGCCGCTCGCCGCCGCCGAGCGGGTGGTGGTGCCCGCGGCGGAGGAGGAGGCGCTGGCCGCGACCGTCGGCGGCGACGTGGGCGACGCCCTGCTGCGGCTGGCACCGGAACTGCGCCAGGTCCTGCAGGCGATGGTGCTCGACGGCCTGTCCGTGCGGGAGACCGCCGTCCTGCTGCGACTGCCCGAAGGAACCGTCAAGACCCGCGCCCGGCGGGCCCGGATCGCGATGCGGGAGGCACTGGCATGACCGCCGAACACCCGTCACACCCGTCATACCCGACACACTCGTCACACGCGTCGATACGGCTGATCGACGACTACGCCCGCGGTGACACCGGCATCCCCGCGGACACGCTGTGGGCGCTGGAATCCCACCTGGAGACGTGCGCGCCGTGCCGCGGCTGCCTGGCGGCCTCCGTCACCACCGAGGCACCCGCCGTCGCCGCGCTCGTCGAGACCGTCCGCGCCGGACTGCAACCGCACCTGGACGCGGCCGTCCGGGCGCCCTCCCGGCGGTACCGCCCGAGGTGGCTGCCCGCCTGGACGACCCCGGTCGTCGCGCCGTGGCTGGCCATGACCGTCACCGTGACCCTGCTGGCGCTGCTGCTGGCCGCGGTCGGGGCGCCGGCGGTCCTGGGGACCACCTCGCCCGCGCTGCTCCTCGCGCCCGTGCTGCCGCTGTGCGCCGTCGCCGCCGCCTGGTCGCGCACCCTGGACCCGGCGCACGAACTGACCGCCTCCACCCCCCGCGCCGGTCTGCCCCTGATGCTCCGACGCACCATCGCGGTGCTCGCCGTGGTCCTGCCCGCGCTCCTGGTGGAGGGCCGGCTGACCGGAACCACGACGGCCGCCCAGTGGCTGCTGCCCTCGCTCGCCTTCACCTCCACGGCCCTGGCGCTGGGCAGCGTGATCGGCGTGACCCGCGCCGCCACCGGGCTGGTGGCCGCCTGGGCCGTCGTCGTCGCGGCACCCGCCTGGGGCACCGACGAGATCCCCGTCGTCCTGGCAGCGGACCGACTGCCCCTGTGGGGGACGCTCCTCGTCCTCGGCACCGGCACCGTGATCGCCCGCAGACACGCCTACTCGGCGCTGTGACTCCACGCTCGACCCTCGAAAGGGACCACCGCATGACACCCATCGCGAGTGCGGCCGACACCGCGCCGAAGACCTACGCCTGGGAGATCCGGGCCACCGGCCTGAAAGTCCGGGCCGGACGCCGGAAGATGGCCGTCGACGGTCTCGACCTCGCCCTCGGCACCGGCGCCCACGGCCTGCTGGGGCCCAACGGCGCGGGAAAGACCACCCTGATCCGGGCCCTGGCCACCGTGCTGCGCCCCGCCGAGGGCGAGCTGGAGCTGCTCGGCGAATCCGTGAACGGGAGGGGCGACCACCGGGCGCTGCGCCGCCGCATCGGCTACCTGCCGCAGGAGTTCGGCTACTACAAGCGCTTCACCGTCCGGGAGTTCGTCGAGTACATGGCCTGGCTGAAGGAGGTGCCCAAGGCGGACGTCCCCGGGGCCGTCCAGCGGGCCGTCGAACGGGTGGGCCTGGCGGACCGCGCCGACCACCGGATGAAGACCCTGTCCGGGGGCATGGTGCGGCGCGCCGGCATCGCCCAGGCCATCGTCAACGACCCCGCGGTGCTGCTGCTGGACGAGCCGACCGCGGGCCTGGACCCGGCGCAGCGGCTGCGCTTCCGCGAGCTGCTGCAGGAACTCGGTCGGGACACCTGCGTGATCGTCTCCACCCACCTGGTCGAGGACGTCGCGGCCGCCTGCTCCGACGTGGTGCTCTTCGCCGACGGCCGCCTCGTCTTCCAGGGCACGCCGGCGGACCTCGCCGCGGCGGGCGGCGACGAGTACCCGGGCGACAGCCCCCTGGAGCGCGGCTACTCGGCGCTGCTGCACACCTCCGAGGCGCGGGTGGGTGCCTGGTGAGCGGGCGTGTGCTGGGGATCGAACTGAAGCGCTCCGCCGCCCCGTGGGCCGGCCTCCTGATCCTGGGCGGCAGCCTGGCGTTCATCCACCTGATCAACGGTCTCTGGTGGTACGGCGCCGCGGCCTGGACGGCCCAGTGGACGACGATGGCGCTGACCACCCGGGTCATGCTGGCCTTCGGATGGCCGATCGCCGTGGGCCTCGGGGCGTTGCACGGGCTGCGCGACTCCCGCTCGCGGATGACCGAACTGCTGGCGACCACACCACGGCCGGCCTGGCGGCGGGCGGCGGTGCCGGCCGGCGTGACGGCGGTCTCGCTGGCGGCGGCCTTCGGCCTGCTCGTGCTCTGGGGCGCGGTCCAGGTGGCGCGCGGCGGCACCGCCTACCAGACCCTCGGCTGGCTGCCGATCTCCCTGGTGGCGGTGCTGGCCCTGGTCGCCGGAGCCGTGTTCGGCATGGGCGTCGCCCGGGCGCTGCCCTCCGTGCTCACCCCGCCGTTCCTGGTGCTGGTCTTCCTCATGGCGAACGTCCTGCTGCGGCAGTTCACGGACGGCGAGCTGCCCTCGGGCACGGTGTCGAACCGGTTCGCCCTGCTGTCCCCCGCGACCGACATGCCGCGGGAGATGCTGCTGACCCTGTCCGGTGCCGTCCACCTCGGCCAGACACTCTGGCTGCTCGGACTGCTCGGCACCGGCTTCGCCCTGCTGTGCGCCGCGACCCGCCGGGCCCGGCTGATCGCGCTGGCCCCCGTGCTGGTCGGTGCGGCGCTGGCGCTGCTGGTCCTCCCGGCCTCCGAGCGCGACTCGTACGTCGTCGACCGGGCGGCCGCCGCCCTGTTCTGCGACGGGCCGGTGTGCGTGACGCGGGCGCACGGCGCACAGCTGCCCGATGTCGCGCGGCACGGCAAGGAGGCCTTGCGCGTGCTGCACGACGCCCTGGGGGACCAGGCACCGACCGCGGTGCGCGAGGAGACCGGGCTGCGCGCGGTCGGCGACGACCGCACGCTCTCCGGAGACACGGTGCTGATCGACTTCGACGACCCGCTGCTCGCCCCCTCGGCGCGGATCGACCTGACCCGCCTCCTGGTCGGCCAGGGCCTGGCACCGAACTGCCGTCCGCGCACCACCCGGGAGGGCGGCGGGCTGATCGACCTGCCCGCGCAGAGCATCGCCACGAGCCTGGCCCTCGGTGACCGCCGGCTCGAACCGCTGCGGCTGCCCGACCCCGACGGCTACGCGCAGGCCACCTGGGAGAAGGCCGAGGCCGCCTGGGCGAAGGTGTCCGCCCTGCCGCCGGCCGAGCAGCGCGCCCGGATCGCCCGGGCGCACACCGCCGCGCTCTCCTGCGAGGACGGGCTCGTGGCGCTGACGGGGGAGGCGACCCGATGAGGTGGCTGGTGCTGTACGCGCGTTCCCGACGGATGCCCGTCTCGGCCGCTGCGGTCGTGCTCGCCGCGCTGGCGGTGTGGGCCTTGGAACAGGGCGGTGTGAAGGGCGGGGAGCCGGCCATCGCGGTCATGCTGCTGACCGCGAGCGTGGCGGCCGCTTCCGCCGGGCTCGGCGGGCAGGACACCGCGCTCGACCGGACGGCCGCGATCCGGTGGCTGCCCCGCCGTTTGGTGCACGTGCTGCTGATCGGTGCGGTCGCCGGGGCGGCGGCGCTGGCGGCGGTTCAGGTGGCGGGGCACGGGACCGTCCCGACCGCGCTCGTCGTCCGGAACGGCGCGGGCCTGGCCGGCCTGGCCGCGCTCGGGGCGGTGCTCTGCGGGGCCCCGTTCGCATGGATCCTGCCGACCGGCTGGCTCACGTTCACCCTCCTCGTCCCGCCGCCGGGCGGCACCGTGGGGGAGGTGGCCGCCTGGATGGTCCTGCAGCCCGAAACGGCGCTGTCCACCGGGACGCCGTGGCTTCTGTTGGGGGTTGGCACGCTGCTGTACGCGGTGGCGGGCCCGCGCCGCTAGCGGTCCGGGGCCGACCAGGGGTCGGCCAGGGGTCGGTTCAGGGGCGTTCGAGGTGCTGGAGGACGCCGCCGATCGAGAAGCAGAGCGCGCCGGTGAGGGTGCCCCAGTTGGCGACGTCGGCGCTGATCAGGGCGTCGGTGGCCGGGCGGGTGAAGGCGGCGAGCGCCGACACCATGAACAGGACGGAGCCGAGCTGGTTGACGGCGACGATCCACCAGCCCAGGTCGCGCCGTCGGACGCACGGCCGGTGCACGTGGCAGATCTCGACGAAGGCGAGGTGGCCGGAGACGAGGAAGAGCACGCAGCCGATGACGTCGGGGGTCCAGATCAGTCGGTTGACCTGCTGGACGCTCAGCCCCTGCAGGAAGGAGTCGAGCAGGTTGACGGCGAACACCAGGGTGCCGGCGAACAGCACGAAGGCGCTCAGCCAGTCCACCCGCATCGGCTCGTAGCTCCACCACCGCCAGCGCCGGGTCACCAGGGCGCCCGCGCCCCCGGGCACGTGGCGCGGGGCGTTGACGACCTGGAGCAGCGACACGTAGCCGCCGGTGTTGAAGAACAGCCCGCCGAGGAAGTAGATCCAGGCGCAGGTGGTGGCGTCGCCGGAGCCGAACTGGGCGACGGCGGCGCCGGCCGCGAACAGCGCCCCGCCGATGACGAAGGCGGTGGCGGCGATCGCGTTGAGCCGGCGCAGGCGCGCGACGGAGGTGCCGTCGGCCCTGGCGTGCCGGGCGGTGGCCGCCCCGGCGGGGTGCACGGCGATGAGCCCCCGGCGCCGGGCGAGCCGTGATTCCCAGACGGCGGTGCCGCCGCCGGGCGGGTGCCAGGTGAGCCGGGTGGTGAACGGTCCCGCGCCCTCGGCGCGCTGGTCGGGCTGTCCCACGGGCCGAGCCTAGACCGCCCGCCGGTCCGTCCGGCGGGCGCAACGCCGCCCGCCTGGACGCGGCGCCGGGCTACTTCCCGGGCGCCTGCGGTGACGGATCGTCGGACGAGCCCCGGGGCCGCCGGTCCCCGAGGAGCAGTTCCCACACCCGGCGCCGGTCACCCGAGTCCTGCGGGGCGATGCTCTGCACGATCCCCAGCGCGACGGCGGCGAGGACCTGGCCGGACGAGGCGATCACCCCGAGCGTCACCGCCCACCACGGGGCACCGCTCAACGCGGCCACGGCCGAGCCGCCCCCGGTCACGCCCACCCCGGCGAACAGGCGGGCCGCGGAGACGGCTCCTCCTGCCCGATCGCTGAAACCCGTACCTGCCGACCGTCGGCGCATCGTCGACCCTTCCCGCTGACCGTGACTCCGTGTACCGCTTACTGCTGCGCCGCTCACTGTGGCCGCGCCCGAGCCGCTGCGGTAAGGGCGAACACGTTGCGGTACGCGCGAACACGTTGCGAGGAAGGCGCAACAATGAGCACGGGAGGGAAAGCGCAATGAGCGACGAGCAACAGGACCGGGGGACGGACGAGTCGGCCGGGCGGAGCCTGCCCGGTGTGGAGGGCCGACCGCGCGCCCCGCAGGCCGGCCCTCCGGAGCGGCGCCGGCGCCGGCGGATCGTCTTCACCAGCGAACTCTCCGACGACCTCGCACCGGCCGTACGGGAACTGGCCGTCGCCCTGCGGCTGCTCGCCGGGCAGCTGGAGACGTCGATGACCGCCTACGCGGCGAGCCTGAACCGCAGCACCTCGACGCTCTCGCGCTACTTCAGCGGGATCGAACTACCGGGCGCGGACTTCGTCGAGCGTCTGATGGACGACGCGGAACGGCAGTCGGGCACGCCGATGGCCCGGGGCGGTCGGGAGGCCGTCCGCGCTTCCCACCGTGCGGCGCAGCGCCACCTGGCACCCAGGACCGCCGAACTGCAGGGGCTCCGGGACGAGGTCACCACGGCCCACCAGAGGGCGGAGGCGGCGGCGCGCACCGTCCGCATGCTGGAGGCCGCACTCGAGGAGGCCCACGAGCAGGCCCGACGCTGGTCCCTGGAGACCCGCCGCGCCATCGCGGACCTGAACGCCCGGACGGCCCGTCACAGCGTCGAACTCGACCTGGCCCGCAAGGACAACGAGCACCTGAGGGCCGAGCACGACCGGCTGCGCGGCTACGTCGACCAGCTCGAGCACGCCCTGGCCGCGGCCCGGACCCGGGCCGCCGAGGCCGAACACCGCCAGACGGACGCCGAACGACGCCTGGACGAGGCGGAGGCCGGGGCCGACGCACGCCGTCAGGAGGACGCCCGCCGCCAGGCCGAAGCCGACGAGCTCCGACGGGCCCTCGACCGGGCACGACAGGACCGGACCGCCGCCGAACAGCGGGCGCGGCGCAGCGCGGCCGAGCTCGCACGCATCCGGGCCCAGGGCGGGGGCGGCGCCGAGGCGTCCCCGCCCCGAGGCGCCGGGCAGGACCCGGAACCCGCCGCCGCGAGCGGTGCCGCGTCCGGTGCCGTCGGCACGGGAGGGCCGGGGACTGCCGACGGCACGTCGGAGGGCCGGAACGCAGCAGGCGGCAGCGGCGCCTTCCGGGGGTGGCTCGACCGCGTCCTGGTCGGCGACAAGGCCCGGACGCCCGCCACCCCTCGGCCACAGCAGGGGCAGCCGGGGCCGTCGGAGCAGGCGGGGCCTGCAGCGCGGAGGTCGCGGCGCAAGGAGCGCCAGGAGGCGGAACGCGCCGCCGCCGTCCGGCAGACCGCGGCGCGGCTCGCGCTCCACCAGGGGTACCGGACGGCCGAGCCGGTGGGGCGGGCCGGCGGGCTCGGCGGCTCCGCGGACCAGGCCTCGGACCGTCAGCGCCGCATCGGGGACTGGCAGGGGAGCACGATGGTGTTCGCCGACTCCGTCGAAGAGGCCGTGACGCGTCGCCAGGCCGCCGGAGACTGGGCAGGGGGCGCCGTGGTGTTCGCCGAGCTCGGCCGGGGCCTGGCGGCCGAAGGGCGCTGGGAGGAGGCCGCGGAAGCCGTCGACCGGGCGGTGGCCCTGCACGAGGGGGCCGGCGCCGCGGCCGCCGCGGCAGACCTGCTGACCGCCTTCGCCCAGGACCTCGCCGCAGCCGGACTCCGCCAGCACGCCGAGGTCGTCGCCGCCCGATCGGCGGTCCACCGGCGGGCCGGCAGCCGGACGGCCGGCGACCCGCCGGACGACGAGCCCCCCTACCGCCCCTACATGGGCCCTTAGGCGTGTCCGGGGGCCGGGTCCGCTCCGCTGCGGCACCGGCCTCCACGACGGCGCGCTGCTGGTCCGCCCCGACCACGTGATCGCCTGCGCACCGCCCTCGCCGCCCCGGACCCCCTCGCCGCCCTCGCCGCCGCCGCCCGCCGGGCGTTGGGAGCCGACCGCCCCCCGATCCGCCGACGCAGCGCGGCCCTGGCCGGCCCGCCCGCTCGCAGGCCCCACCCGTTCGTTCCCGCCGCCGGCGCGACCGCGTGCGCCGCCGCGACGACCGGCGCCGCTTCGGCCGTTGCTCCCGCCGCTGCCCCGGGGGCGGGCTTCAGCCGCCGACGGTGGTGAGGGCCGCGCGGGCCGCCGGTGCCTGCAGGGGGTTGAACGAGGGGTCGGTGGCGAGCGCCTTCGCCAGGTGGGTGCGGGCCTCACCGGTGCGGCCGAGGGCGCGTTCGATCTCGCCGCGGTGGTAGAGGAACAGGGCGTTGTCGTCCCAGCCGTGGGCGGCCGCCTGCTCGGCGAGGCCGATCGCCTCGGTGTCCGCGCCGGTGCGGTGCAGGGCCCAGGCCAGCGCGTCGGCGACGAGGACGCTGTGCCGGCGGTCCCATTCGGCGCGCAGCAGGCGGACGGCCTCGGTGGCGTCTCCGTGGTCGGCCTGGAACTGGCCGAGCGTGAGGTCGTCGACGACGCCGTTGGCGGCGGCGAGTCGCTGCTCGGCGGTGAGCAGCCGGTACTGCTCCCGGGCCTGGTCGTCGTGGCCGAGGGACTCGTGGAGTTCGCCGAGTTCGAGCAGGTACTGGGGGAGGGGGACGGCGGCGATGGCGGTGGTGTAGTCGCGGACGGCGTCATCGGTGCGGCCGAGGGCGGCTTCGGTGCGGGCCCGGCCGGCGAGGGCGGGGGTGTGGGCGGGGTCGGTGCCCAGGGCCTGCTGGTAGCCCGTGAGGGCCTCGGCGAAGTGGCCCGAGTTCCGGTCGAGTTCGGCGAGCTGGTACTGGCAGTAGGCCTTGTCGGCGGGGTCGTAGGCGCCGCCGAGGGCCTGTCGGAGGGCGGCACGGGCGTCTTCGCCGCGGCCGTGCTGTTCGAGGTCGTACGCGGCGCGGGTGAGGGAGGCGGTGCCGGGTCGGCGGTCGAGGAGTTGCTGGACGGCCTCGGTGGCGCCGGCGTCGTCGCCGAGCTGGGTGCGGGCGTCGGCGAGGACGGCGTAGGCGGGCCAGTGCGCGGGCGAGGCGGCGATGGCCCGGTCGGCGAAGTCGCGTGCCCGGCCGAACAGATGACGGGCGTTGGCGAGGGCGCCGAGTCCGGTGAGGGCGTCGGCGTTGCCCTCGGGGGACAGCGTGAGCGAGCGCTGCAGCGCCTCGTCGGCCTTGGGGTAGTACGAGGGGTCCGCGGTCAGCCGGGCCTGTTCGACGTACTCGGCGCCCAGCCGGGCCCAGCCGGCCGCGTCGCCGGGCAGCTGCCGCAGCCGCTGCTGGTCCGCGGCGATCGCCCCGGCCAGCGAACCGCCGGCGACCGGCGCGCTGCCCGGCCGGCGTCCGGCCCCGGGCGAGGGCCGGGCGTCGCCGGCGTGGCCGCGGTCCAGCGCCCCGAACGCGGCCAGGCCGCCGCACAGCGCGATGGTGGTGAGCAGCAGCGGCAGGCGGCGCATGGGTGTCCTCGGTGGTGTGCTGGGAAGGGGGGCCGTGCGGGTGGCCGGCGGCAGTGCGCGGGCCACCCGCAGGGCGGGAAGGGTCAGTTGGGCTGGTTGACGGCCTTGTCGTAGGGCAGCGCGACGTAGGGGAACGCGGGGCCGAACGGCTTGTCGGCGGTGTTGACCTTGTCGCCGGCGGCGAGGGCGCCGATCAGGTGGCCCGGGGTGGCGCCCTCCATCACCTGCAGGGCGATGTCGACGACGTCGTCGGTCAGGCGGCGGCCGTTGGGGAAGCCCTGGAAGTCCCCGTTCAGCACTCCGAGGCGGTCCGGGTGCGCGGTGACCGGGGTGGACATGTTGAGGCGGAGTTCCTCGGCGGGGACGAACTTCTTCGGGTTGACGTCCTGGTTCATCAGCTGCGAGTTCAGGTCGACCTGGAAGGGGCCGCCGGTGGCCTTGGCGATGCCGGTGAGGAAGATCTCCTGGAGGTCGGTGCGCGGGGTGGCCGGCGCCGGGAGGCCGTAGATCGACTGGATCAGCTGCGGCACCTCAGGGTTGAGGACCTTGGCGACCACGGCGGGCTGGTTGTGGTCCTCCGACGGCGGAAGGGAGTTGAAGGCGTCCTTCAGTCCGGCGGGCAGGACGACCTCGTTGACCAGCGGGTTGCCCAGTCGCGAGACCTGGACGAACTTGCCGGCCGGCTCGGCCTTGCCGGGGCTGAGCTTGAGGGTCTGCTTCTCGGTGCTGGACCAGACCCCGATGACGGGGTTGCGGGTCGGGTCGCCCTTGTACGCGAGGCGGCTCTTGGGCACCTGGATGGAGAGGGAGTTGACGTTGTACCCGGCGAGGGTGTTCTGGCCGACCTCGGAGAGGTTGCCGCCGTAGAGCAGGTCGAAGACCCGCAGGTCGAGGAAGAACGGGTCGGCGGCCTGGGTCGCCACGGTCTGTCCGCCGCCCGGGAGTTGGACGGTGGCCTGGTTGCGCAGCCGGCCGTAGTCGGGCATCGACGCGCGGCCGGTGTCGGACGGCGCGGCCGTGCCGTGCTCGACCAGGGTGACCGGCTCGCAGCCCGGGCGCAGCTCCTGGAGCGTGTAGTACTGGCGGAACAGCAGGGTGGGGTCGGTGAGGTTGTTCACGACGCCGTTGTCGTACAGGAACGTGTTGGTGCCGCGCTGGTCCTCGGTGTGGAAGGTCCAGCGGTAGGTGAGGTCGGGCTTGCCGGTGCCCTGGGAGTCGATGTTGATGTCGTAGTGCGCGCCGTCGGCCCAGGGGTAGAAGTTGGGGCCGCCGTTGGGTTCCTGGAACGGGAGCCAGTTGGCGACCAGGGTGACGGTGTCCTGGTCGTCGGGGCTGGTGAAGGCGTAGACGTCGGTGTTGTCGACCTGGGGGTCGGCGGCGATCAGCGGGGCCTCGCGGTGGCTGGAGGCGGAGCTGACGCCCGCCCCGGAGCCGAGCAGCGCGCTGCTGGCCAGCGCCAGGCTCATGGTGGTGAGGAGCGCCGCGGCGCGGGCGGTGGACCTTCTGCGGGCAGGGCGGCGGGTGACGTTCATGTAGGTGCTGTGCTCGCTTCCATGACGGGCGTCGACCGCACCGGGCCCGGGTCGGGCCGGAGCGGGGGATCGGCCGGAGGGGCCGCATGGGGCACTGTGGACCGGATCCCGTCACCCCTTCGCGAGCGGGGCGCGTGCGGCCTGGTCGTCTCACCCGCACGGACCAGCGATGTCACCCGGCCGGTCGCGGCACAACCGGGCGCGCTGCCTTCGCAGTTGCAGTAGTACTGCAACTGGGGGCCGGTCGCCGGTCGAGGCGCCGGGGCTCTCGGAGAGGTCGCCGGTGCTTGCCGGTCCGAGCGGTCGATCATCCGTCAGGTGTTCGGGGGGCGGGAACGGGCGTCCGAAGGTGTTGCCCCAGCCGGGTGGTGCCGTCGGCCGCGACGGAGTGGTGCCAATCCGGAGTCGCCCCCGGAACCGGATGGTGTGCGTCGGGCCGACCGGCCCGCATCCCACTTCCGCCGGTCCGGGCGTCGCCGCCGTGGCGGCGGCCCCGTCCCCGGAGGCCCAGCGTGGCGGTCCCACGATCCCTCGTCCGGACAGGCACGGCGGTGGCAGGCGCCCTGCTCCTGCTCGGTCTCGCCGCACCCCTCGCCGGCGCCCATCCCCTGGGGAACTTCTCCCTGAACCACTACTACGGCTTCACCGTCCACCCGGACGCCCTCGAGGTCCTCGCCGTCACCGACGTCGCAGAGATCCCCACCCTCCAGGAGCAGCCGAAGCTGGACCGCGACGGTGACGGCACCGTCGACGAGGCCGAACGCGCCGCCTGGGCCCGGGAACAGTGCGCGCAGACCGCGCAGCGCCTCCGGGTGACGACCGACCGGGCGCCCGCCGCGCCCCTGCCCTGGAGCACCGAATCGGCGCAGTTCCGCTACGAGGACGGCGCGGCCGGACTGCGCACCAGCCGCCTCGAATGCGTCCTGCGAACCGGGCTGCACGTTCCCGCCGCCGGCACCACCCTCACCGTCGCCAGCGGCATCGACCCCGGCCGGGTCGGGTGGAACGAGATCACCGCCCGCGGCGACGGCACCACCCTCGACCACTCCGACGTCCCGGCCCGGTCGGTCTCCGCAGAACTGCGCGACTACCCCCGCGACCTCCTCGACAGCCCCAGCGGCGCCACCCACGCGCAGTTCCGCGCGCGGCCCGGCGACGGCGCGGGCGCGGCACCGGGAACGGCCGCCAGGGCCGACCGCTCCGGGCCCACGGCCTGGCTCGCCGGACTGGACGCCCGCCTCGCCGAACTCGGCGCCGCTCGGCGGCTCACCGTCCCGCTCGGCCTGCTCGCCGTCCTGCTCTCGGTCGTGCTGGGTGCCGGGCACGCGCTGCTGCCCGGCCACGGCAAGACCGTGATGGCGGCCTACCTCGCGGGCCGCCGCGGCAGCATCCGCGACGCGGTCACCGTCGGAGCCACCGTCACGGTGACCCACACCGCCGGCGTCCTGATCATCGGCCTGGGCCTGACGGTGTTCTCCTCACTGGCCGGCGACGCGGTGCTCGGCTGGCTGGGCGTCGTCAGCGGTGCCCTGGTCGCCGCCGTCGGCGCCGGCCTGCTGCGCGACGCCCTCCGGCGCCACGACCTCCGACCCCACGGACACGTCCCGCGACCCACGTCGGGCACCGACGGCGAACCGGCCAGGGAACTGGCGCACGCCTCGGCGGCAGCCACCGGCCACCACGACCACCAGCACCCGCATTCGCACCCGCACCCCGTGGCCCATCACCAGCACGTGCACAGCGACCACGGGCATGGGCACGGGCACGGGCACGGGCACGACCACGGGCACGATCACACGCACGATCACACGCACCACAAGTCCGGCCGCTCGCGCGGTCCTGGGCACGGCCTGTTCGGACACGGCCTCCATCACCACCACCATGACCACACCGCACCCGGCCGCCGCAGCCTGATCGGCCTCGGCATCGCCGGCGGCCTCGTCCCCAGCCCGTCCGCCCTGGTGGTCCTGCTGGGCGCCGTCGCCCTCGGCCGCACACTCTTCGGCGCGGCCCTCGTGGTCGCCTACGGCCTCGGCATGGCCGCCACCCTGACCGCCGTCGGCCTGCTCCTGGTCCGCCTCGGCGACCGCCTGACCGTCGCGGCCGACGGCCCCGTCGTCGGCCGGCTGCGGCGCATCGCCCCGTACAGCGCCCTGCTGACGGCGCTACTCGTCCTGGCCGTGGGGCTGGGACTGGTCCTGCGCGGCCTGCCCGCCACCCTGTGAACCGCATTCCCCCGGAGAGCGCCCCCATGACAGCACGTCCGGTACGCCGATCGCCCCTCCTGGTCTGCCTCGCCCTCGCCGCGGCCCCGCTGCTCACGGGCTGCGGGAGCGAACCCGACGGGAGCTTCGACGCCCAGCCCGGCACACCGTCCCCGACCTGCGTCCAGCACCAGAGCCGGACGCCGGGCACCCGCTACACCGGCGGCCAGGCGTCCGATCCGCGGGCGGTCCTGGAGATGATGCGCTTCTACACGGCCAACGGGACGAAGGCCTTCTGCGACGGCAAGCCGCCGACGGACACCGACCGCCGCTGGACCGACCTGTACACCGCGCTCGGCGGTGACCCGGTCCACGTACCGCAGCCCCGGCCGTAGCCGTAGGTGCCGTCACCGGACTCGGCGAGGCGGCGTCGCGAACGTCGTGAGAGGCATCGGGCAGGGGAGTCGACCAGGAGGAGCAGGCCACCGGCCCCGGTCTCGACGGTGTCCGGGCGCGCCGGGGGCGGGGCACGGACGTTCGTGCGTGGCGTCGGCGCCGTGAGGCAGATCGTGGTGGGCACTGAACCTGATCGCCGGGCCGGACGTCTGACTGAGGGAAGATCACGCAGGACCGCACTGGCCGCGCCGGACGAGGAGCACCTCCGTCGCCGGGCGGCCGGAGGTGGCGGCGTGGACCGGTGCGCACCGCCGAGAACGGCGGTGCGGCCGCATTCCCCGGGCCCAGGCCCACCCGTCCCATGGCCCAACAGCCCATCCCCGGAAAGGGAATGATGAAAGCAGGAATCGCCATAGCAGCGGCAGCCGGAATCCTGGCCACCGGATGCGTGGCCGTCAGCGTCGCCAGCGCCTCCTCACCGCAGGACGCGCGCGGCAACGCCGTTGCCGCACCGGCCTCCCTGGATCAGGCGGACCCGGACAGCTCCGAGGACGACTCCTCGGAGCTGTCGGCCGTGAGGCCGACGCCCACCTCGACCCGGGGACCGTCGAAGCCGAAGCCCACCTCGACGGGGAAGCCCCCGAAGCCGCCCAAGCCCACCGCGACACCGGAACCCTCGAAGCCGCCGAAGCCCCCGAAGCCCCCGAAGCCGACGCCCACCTCGGCCCCGGTGCCCTCGAAGCCGCCGAAGCCTCCCAAGCCGCCGAGGCCGACGCGCGGATCGACCACCGAGGATCCGCTGTCGCTCCCGGGCGACGCCGACCTGGACTGACAGGCGCCACCGCCACCGTGCCCCGGAGACCCGCCCCCCGCCTGGTCGACGCGCCGGCCGGTCCCGGGCATCCGTCCCGCCCGCACGGGTTCGCGCCGCACCCGCGCCGTCGTTTCGGCCCCGGCCCTCCCGCGCCGCTCCCGCGCAGGAGGGCCGGGGCCCCGGGTGCCACAGGACGGCGTCCCGGTCGAGGCCCTGGAGTTCGAGACCGTCGGTCAGCCCGTCGGCGGGGCGGTCGCGGGAGTGGTGGCGGGCTCGGCCGGGGCGGTGGCGGTGGGCGTGGCGGTGGGGGGTGTTGCCGGGTCGGTGTCGAGCCCGGTGAGCATCTCCCGGGTGAAGCCGAAGAAGTACGTGGCCAGGAAGCCCGCGGCGTAGCCGACCGCCAGGCCGCCCGCGTAGATCAGGACGGTGGTGCCCGGGTTCTCGTTGCCCTTGAGCAGGGGGAACAGGGCCCAGCCGGAGGGGCCGATCGCGGTGGCGCCGACCGTGGCGCCGAGCATGTTGAAGAAGCCGACGAACGAGCCGCCGGCGGCGCCGCCGACGCAGGCGGTCACGAACGGGCGTCCCAGTGGCAGCGAGACGCCGTAGATCAGCGGTTCGCCCACGCCCAGGAGCCCGGCGGGCAGCGCGGACCTGATGGTGGCGCGGATCGAGGAGTTCCTCCTGAGCCGGAGGAGGACCGCGATCGCGCAGCCGACCTGGCCGGCCCCGGCCATGGCCAGGATGGGCAGCAGCACGGTGTAGCCCTGCTGCTCGATCAGCGTGGTGTGGATCGGGATCAGCGCCTGGTGCAGCCCCAGCATGACCAGCGGCAGGAACAGCCCGCCCAGGAGCAGCCCGGCGAAGGCGCCGCCGTGGGCCAGCAGCCAGGTCGCGCCGGTACCGATGCCGGTGGAGACCTCGCCGGCCACGAACATCAGCCCGAACAGCGTGACCAGACCGGTGACCAGCAGCGTCAGGGTCGGCGTGAGCAGGACGTCCAGGGACTCGGGTACGAACCTGCGGCACTGCTTCTCGACCCGGACGGCGAGGGCGGCCGCCGCCAGGGCGCCCAGCACCCCGCCCTGTCCGGGGGAGAGCGTCTGGCCGAGGACGGAGACGTGGGCGACGCCCGCGTAGACGATCACGGCGGCGGCCGCACCGCCGAGGACCGGCGTGCCGCCGAACTCCTTGGCGGTGTTGTAGCCGACGAAGACCGCGATCAGCGACATGAAGCCGGAGGCGATCGCCGTCAGCGCCGGGCTGATCCCGGGCAGCCAGCCCAGGTTGACCAGCAGTCCGTTGACGCCGGCGATGATGCCCGCCCCGATCAGGGCCGGGATCAGGGGGACGAAGACATCGGCGATCCGGCGCAGCAGCAGCTTCACCGGGGTGGCGTTCTTCCGCTTCCGTGCCGCCCGCAGTGCCGCGCCCTGCACGGCCAGCTCCTCGGCGGTCGTGGCGGCGGTCATAGCGGTCGTGTCGGTCGTGGCGGCGCCTGCCGGGGTGGCGCTGCGCTGCTCGGCGACGAGTCGCTCGAAGGCCTGGGTGATCCGGGCGACCGCCCCGGGGCCGAGCACGATCTGGTAGGTGTCGTCCTCGACCACGCCCAGCACCGCCGGCACGGCCTGCAGGGCCGTGCGGTCGACGAGGGACCGGTCGCGCAGACCGAGCCGCAGCCGGGTCATGCAGTGGGCGATGGAGGTGATGTTGTCCGCGCCTCCGACGAGAGGGAGTACCGCGGCGGCGGTGACGTGGTTCTTGTCGTCAGACATGGTCCTGGCCTTGCATCGCAGGGGTGTGTCGGAACGCTTCCCGGGGGACGGGCGCGTTACGCGGCGGCGGGCGGCGCGTCCCCGGGACGGCCTCCGACGTCGACGACGAACCTCGTTTCGATGACGGCGCCGTGACGGTGCGTCGACGACGGAAGATCGTTCGACTGTTACATGACAGTGACGTTTCGCACACAACCGGTGGCGCCGGGTGAGTCGTCCTCCGAACAGACAGCACCCGAACCGCACCGACCGTGCCATCGGGTCGAACGACCACCTCCCCTGAAAGGGGTGCACCCGTGATCGTCTCCCAGCGGAACTCCATGCGCCTGGCCGCCGTCGCCACCCTCGGCGCGCTGCTCGTCGGAACGGCGGGCACCGCCATGGCGGCCGCCCCGACCGCCCCCGCCGCCACCCCGACCGCCGCCGCCCACGCCCGCCGCCACCCCGACCGCCGCCGCCACCATCAGCGCCAAGCCGTCGGTCACCACCGTCCAGGCCTGGCAGCTGTTCCGCGTCACCGGCACCACCGCCGGCCTCACGGCCGGCAGCACGGTGACCCTGCAGCAGAAGCAGCACGGCGCGTGGGTCACCCTGCCCGCCTCCGTGCACACCGCCCACAACGGCTCCTACTCCCTCGGCGTCAAGCTCGGCATCAAGGGCCAGAACGAGCTGCGCATCGTCAGCGGGAGCGTCGCCTCGCCCGTCTTCGCCGTCACCGTGCGCTGACCCACGGCCCGGGCCCGCCGTCACGGCGGGCGACCCGGCAGCCCGCCGCCGTCCCGGACGGTGACGGGCTGTCCGTGCGCGGTGCAGCAGTCCGGTCCGCGCCACGGACGGGCAAGGTTCGCGCGGACCGCACGAGGACCGCGACCGCGGCGGAATCGCCCGTTCCGGGTCCCTTCTCCCCGTCGGCTGACGCCCGGGGCGGTGGCCCGGCAGCCGGGGTCAGGGCCGGAGGAGCGTGTCGAAGTGGCCGGGGTCGGACCGGGGGAGGACGTCCAGGGCGCTCTCCGGTAGCGGGCCGTCCGGGTCTGCCAGGCGTGGTAGCCGCCGATCCAGGCGCCCATGACGCGGACGTACGTCTCGACGGCGCCAACTTGCGTCGGGTCGAGACCGAGCCGACGGCACAGGTCCGGCAGCTCGGCCGCCAGTCGCTGGAAGTCGGCGATGCGACGGTCCACTTCGGCGCGGCCCCCGGTGAGTGCACCGCGGCGGCTCAGGCCGCGTTCGTGTTCGAGGACGAGGACGAGGTTGTCCATGTCACCGCGGGCTTGGACCGCTGCCGCCTGCAGGGCCCCTGCCCGACCCCGGTGGGCCGGCCCCGGTTCGTCCCCGGGCCGGCGGGGCGGCCGCCCCGCCCGCTGCGCGGTGTCGGGCAACGCTGCGTGAGGGAAGGGCCGTTGGCGGAGGGCGGGCCTCCGGACGCCTCCGAATACCGGGCCCGCGGAACCGAACGGGCGGGGCGGTCCGGGGAAATCGGCCGCCCCGCCCCGGCCCTCCTACGAGAAGCAGTACCTGATGAGCCACAGGACGGCGCCCGCGACCAGGCCGTTCCCGAGGAGCCGGACCCCGTCGTCCGGGTCGCGGCGCGGCTGCGAGCCCGTGCGACCCTCGCGCTGGCCCCGGCGCAGGCGGACCTCTACTGGTGGATGGACGCGCGCGAGCTGCGACGCGAGAACCTCGTACCGGACTTCGCGGACGCGGTCGGCAGCAACCAGGAACTGCTGAGAAGGGCCCTGAAGACCATCGACGCCGCGCTGCGGGACGACACCGGACGGCGCGACGACGGGCCGTGACCGGGTCGGGCGGCCCGCCGGCGTCACCGGGTCGAACGGCCCGCCGACGCTCCGGGCCGGGGACGTCTGCCGGCGTACCGGCCCTGCCGTCGCCGTGCCGCGCGTGGCCGGCCCGTAAGGTGTCTGCCGTGAACGACCGGCATGAGTGGCGTGTAGCGGTGGACCCGGGCCTCGTCGTCCAGCCGACCTGCGGGCACCTGGACGGGCTCCTGGAGGTCCCCGCGGACACGACGCCCGGCTGCGAGGACTGCCTGCGGGCCGGCACCGCCTGGGTCCACCTGCGAGCCTGCCTGAGCTGCGGGCACGTCGGCTGCTGCGACAGCTCGCCCGGGCAGCACGCCTACCACCACGCCCGGGCCCACCACGGCCACCACATCGCCCGCTCGCTCCAACCGGGCGAGGACTGGGCCTGGTGCTACACCGACGAGCTCTTCCTGCGCCCCGCCTGACCGGCCCCGGGACGTCGGCGAAAAATTCTTCGGCCGGGCTGTCACATCCGGCGGGGGCGGCGGGTCAGTGGAGTGTTCGAGCAAGCGCAACGAAGCGCGGCGGGATCCGTCCGCCGGCTCCTCCTCCGCACGGGACCGAGGTACCAACCATGTCTGTCGCCCATGTCGTCCTTGCCGTCGTCAGCGCCCTCTGGGTCGGGTTCTCCGGTGTCTCGCTGGCGCGGCGCGCGGAGTTCGTGACCCAGCCGCTGGTCGAGTACGGGGTGCCGCGTTCGTGGTGGGCCTGGCTGGCGCTGGCCAAGCTCGCCGGGGCGGCGGGCCTGCTGGTCGGTCTCGCGGTGCCGGCCGTCGGCGTGGCCGCGGCGGTCGCCCTGATCCTCTACTTCCTCGGCGCCGTGCTCACCACCCTGCGGGTCCGCTCCTACAGGACCATGCCCTTCCCGCTCCTCTACCTGGCCCCGGTGGCGGTCACCCTGGGCCTGGGCCTCGCGGCCTGACCGTCCCGGCGCCGGGCGGCGGGGCGACCCGCCGCCCGGCGCGCCCGCGCGTCGTGGCGCGAGCGCCGCTACGCCGACTTGCTGGCCGTGCACCAGACGCAGCGATAGCCGTCGAACCGGTTGTGGGAGTCGACGCTGAGGTACTCGTCGATGAACTCCAAGGGGCCCCAGGTGTGGCGCAGTTCGGTATCGCGGCCCCGGCATTTCCGGCATTGCCTGAACCAGAGGCAGTGCTCCGCCTGAGGGGTGCCCCGGTAGTTCAGGAAGATCCCGTAGAGCGCGAAACTGCCGTCGTACCGCTCCCAGGACTTCCAGTCGTGTCCATTGCAGAGCGCCTTGTTGATCGCATTTCCGAGCGGCATGGAAATCCCTTTCCCCAGAGGGAACCGAGGAGGCGAGGCACCCGCGGTATCCCCACGGGAGGAGATCGACATGCGGCGGGAAAACCGGGGGCGACGGAAAACCGGTGGGACGCACCCGCTGCGCCCCGTCCAGAATGGCCGCTGCCGCACCAAGCCGATCAGTTGCTCGCCGACCTCGACCCGCTCTCCCACCCGGAGCGTCAGCGGCTCGTCGTCCGCACGGCCCGGGAGCGCGCCGCCCTCGGCGACCTCACGGGCCTCCTGTCCGGCCTGGAGCGCCACGGCGTGTACGGCCGTCGGCTGGCCGCGCTCGCCGCCTCGGCCGGCCGCGCCACCGGCTTCCTCGCCGAGCGGCTGACCGACCCCGACCCGGTGGTCCGCGGGTACGCCCTGCGCGCCGCCCGGACCCAGGGGATCACCGACGAGGCGATCGAGGCGGCGTACACCGGCGCCTCCTGCACCCTGCGCCGCCGGCTGGCCCGGGTCGTCCGCCACGGCCGTCGGCACCGGCTCGCCGAGCGGCTGGTGGTCGGCCTGCGCGCCGAGTGGGGCGACGAGGAGGCCGCCCGGCTGCTCTCCGCCTGCAGCCCCGCGTTCGTCGCCCGGACCCTGCCCGACCTCGCGCACGCCGCACCGCTCGCCCCC
This sequence comes from Kitasatospora sp. NPDC051702, assembly GCF_040681575.1. NCBI lineage: Bacteria > Bacillati > Actinomycetota > Actinomycetes > Kitasatosporales > Streptomycetaceae > Kitasatospora > Kitasatospora sp. NPDC051702. The sequence continues at coordinate 3,989 of NZ_JBFAZB010000016.1, read as the reverse complement.
CTCGCCGCACGCTTCCCGGACGAGCTCCTGGACCACCTGGAGCGGGTCCTCGCCGAGCACCCCGAGACGCTGCGGCTGGGGCACTGGCCCGCCCTGGCCGACGTCCTCGGCGCCACGGTGCGGGCCCGCACCGCCCGGGCCCTCGACCTGCTGGAACGCTTCGGCCCGGACCTCCCGCTGCGCCGTGACCACCTGCCGCCGCTCGCCGCCACGGACGCCGAGCGCACCGCCCGGCTCCTCGCCGACCCGCGGCGCGGCGCGGTCGGGCCGTACACCCTGCCGCCGACCAGTGGCACGCTGCGCCGACTAGTGCGCGCCGACCCGCCCTCGCTCCCCGCCCTGGGCCGGCACTGGCTGTCCGCGCCCCGCTGCCTTGCCGCCCTGCTGCGCGCCCTTCCGCCGGGCCGACGCGACGCGTTCCTCGACCACGTGTACGCCGGGGCCCTCCCGAAGGAGGCCGAACTCCCGCTGCTGCTGCCGCTGTTCCCGCACGCGCGCCGCCATGCCGAAGCGCGGCGGCAGGTCGCCGCCCGCCGTGCGGCCGGCCGCCCCTGGGCGCAGCTCGCCCCCGTCCTGGCGTACCTGCCCACCGATGAGGCCCAGCCGGAGCTGCGGGGCGCCCTCGCCCGCCCCGACGCCGACGACCGGTCCGCCGCCTGGACGGCACTGTTCGCCGGCGCGGCCGTCTCCGGCGACCGGCTCGCCGTCCAGGACGCGCTCGGCCTGCTGCCCCGGCTCCGCAACGAGCAGGACCCGGTGCGCTGCGCGGCGCTGACCGCGCTCGGCCGGGTGCCCGCCCGGCTGCTGACCCCGGCGGCGGTGCCCGTCCTCGACACCGCCGTCCAGGACGCGGTCGACGCCCGCGACTGCTCGTACGCCACCCGTGCCGCCCTGCAGCGGCTGATCGCCGAGGTGCTGCGCGAGCACGCCCTCGCCGGCGGAGCCGAGTTGATCGCGTGGGCACTACGGAGCCTCCAGCGGATCGCCGGGCGGACCGGCACGGTCGAACTCGGCGGGCTGGAGCACCGGTTGCGGCGGGGTCAGGAGCACGCCGTGTTCGCGACCCTGCGGCCGTGGCTGGACACCATGGCCGACACCGCGGACTACTGGCTGCTGTTCACCCTGGCCCGCTCGCTCGGCCGACGGGCCCGCGGCGTCCCGGAGCTGCAGGAACTCCTCCTGCACGCCCTCCGGTTCGGCTCCGACGGCGTGTTCACCACGGCCGCTGCGCTGTGGCTGGACGACCCGCGCACCCGCGGGGCCAGGGTCGCCGGGATCCTCGAACTCGAGCCCTCCGCCGCCGTCCTGCCAACGGTGCGGGACGTGCTGGCCGAGCAGCGCACCGACCTTCTCGACCCGCTGCTCGCCCCCGCGCCGCCGTACGGGCGGTTCCTCGAGCGGCCGCAGCGGGCGCCGCTGCCGCCGACGGCCGCGGCGACCCGCTGGACGCCGCGCCAGTGGCGGGCCGCCGCCCGCCTCGCCGCGGCGGCGGCGAGCGACCGCACCCTTCCGCTGCATGCGCGGGCCGCCGCCCTCCACGCCGCTGCCGGGATCCCGGAGTACGGCGAGGCGGTCGTCCGCGCCCTGCTGGACTCCGCCGAGGTGGTGCTCGCCGAGGCGGCGCTCGCCGCGCTGGCCAGGACGGACCGGCCCGCCGACGCACTGGGGGACCTGCTGGCCCACGCGGGCGGTGACCGCGCCCGGGTCGCCGTGTACGCGGCCACCCGGGCCGCCCGGTCCGCGCGGCCGGAGGAGCTCGCCGAGCGGCTCGGCGAGCTGCTGGCCCGCACGCAGGGCAGCAAGGTGACGAGCCGCAAGGAAGCCGTGCGGCTGGCCGCCGAGCACCTGCCGCGGCGGCCAGCCGCCGAGTTGCTGGTCAGCGCCTACCGCGTCGAGGGCCAGCACCGCGACGTGCGCGCCGCCGCGGTCGCCTTCGCGACCGGGGTGCTGGACGCCGAGCCGGTCTGGAGCCTGCTCGCCGAGGCCGCCGCCGGGCAGTCCCCGCCGCCCGTGCGCCGCGCCGTCCTGCGGGCCGTCCCGGCGCACCTCCCCGAGGCCCACCGGGCCCGCTACGCCCGGCTGGTGGCCTCCGTGGCCGCCGCGCCGGATCCGGAGGTCGCCGCACCCGCCCTCGCCGCGCTGGCGCGGTGGGCCGGCTGGGCCCCGGAGACCGCGGACGTGGCCCGACGGGCCGTCACCGACCTGGCGAACCGCGGCGGCTGGCGGGAGGCCGCGGGCGCCGTCCGCGCGCTCGCCGCCTCCGGGCTGCCGCACCCGCTGGGCGGCGCCGCCCCCGGCAGCCTGCTGCACCGCACGCTCACCGAACTGGCCGCGGCCGCGCGGACCGGCGACGCCGACGCCGACGCCGACGCCGGTGCCGCCGCCGCTGCCGACCTCGACGCCGACACCGCTGCCGACCTCGACGATCCCGATGACCCCGAGGGCCTCGACGACCTCGACGGCGTCGACGCCGCCGGTGACGACCGGGACCTGCCGGCCAGACGGAGGCTGGCCCACCTCACCGAGCTCCCCGCCGACGACCGCCACCGGCCGCTGCTCGCCGCCGCCGCAGACCTGCTTGCGGCCGAACCCGAGCTGGCGGGCATCAGGACGGCCGCACTGCGCCGGCTGGTGGACCCCACGGCCGGGCCGCAGCCGCTGGCGGCCGCCCTTGACGCGCTCGCCGAGGCCCACCAGGGCCGACCGGCGGCGGCCGCGCTCACCGCGCTGGCGCTGACGCAGGACCACGCCTCGGGCCCGCTGCCGCCATCGGGGACGCTCGACGCGCTGACGCGGACCGCCCGCCGGGCCGGGGACGCCGGCGCGGCCGCAGGACTGTTCACCGTCGCGCTGACGGAGTCGTTCGGAGAGCGACTCGGCTGGCCGCGGGAGTGGCGGGCGCTCCTGCGCGAACTGCGCCGCCATCCCTCGGCCGACGTCCGCGAGCGCGCCCTGGCGGTCGTCACGCACCGGGAGTGACGCGCCGCGGGCCGGCACGCCGGCGCAGCCGGCCCGCTCCGGACGGCCCGCAGCCCGTTCCAGTGACGTATCCGTCCGGACCTCGCCCATTCCGTTTGGCGTGTCCACGCTGCCGGAATCCCTGTGCCTCAAGAGGGCCTGGAGGCCCTGCACCGAAGGGAACCGCCAGCGTGCACCACGTCATCCGCAGACTCGCCCTGCTCGCCGCCGCCACCGCCACGACCGCCGCCGTCACCGTTCTCCCGGCATGGCCCGCCCTGCCCGCGCACGCCGCGCACCGGCAGTCGGGCCTCGCGGAGCCCGGCCCTGCCGAGGTCGCTCGCGCCGCGCTCGCTCCCGCCGAGTTCGGCCCCGCCGCGTTCGGCATCCGCTTCGAGCCGGACGGTGACCCCGGCCAGTGCAGTGGACGGCGCGGCGAGCAGTGGCACGTCAACGGTGAGTGGTCCGACGAGATCCTGCTCGACACCGACGACCGCCCGGGCGGCTGCCTGCTCTCCTTCGGCCTCTTCGACCCGCAGAACCAGCTGGGCTCCACCTCCGTCCGGTACGCCTTCCAGTCCGCCCCCGGTACCGCCCCGGGTCAGTGCGCCAACCAGGGCGACTACCGGATGCCGGCCTCGCCGACGGCCCGCACCTTCGGCCCGGCGATCCGCATCGACACGGACAGCCGGCCGGGCGGGTGCACGCTCACCTTCCTCGTGTCGAACACGGCCTCCACCACCCTCGACATCCGGTACGCCGGCAACGGCGACGTCCGCCAGTGCGGGGGAGCGCTCCCCAACGACCTCCTCACCGCCTCCCCGGGCCAACCGGTGGCGCTCGCCGTCGACACCGACAACCGCCCCGGCGGGTGCCGGCTGCAGCTCCGGCTGAACATCTAGCGGAGCCGCCGGACACGCCGGGACCCTGCGGCCCCGGGGCCGAAGTGTTGAACGACGATGTCGTGGCCTGCGAGGTAGCCGTCGCGTCCGTGCGTGACCTCCAGGTGCAGGCCGGCCGGCGGTGTGGCA
>NZ_JBFAZB010000015.1:118639-149991 GCF_040681575.1 Kitasatospora sp. NPDC051702 | reverse complement strand
CCCGCGGTGCCACTTCTCGGCGACGGCGTAGGCCCGCTCGATGTCCCGCAGCAGCGCCGGGTCGGCCTTCGGGTCGTTCGCCCGGATCGAGCGGAACAGCGGCTCCAGAACGGGGTTGAGCACGCTGGAGCGCTGGCCGCCGAGGCGGGCCAGGCGGGCGCGCATGCCGCCGGAGGAGGAGCCGCGGCCGGTCGGCGCGGTCGGTCGCGAGGAGGTCGGCGCCGGGCGTGCCGGGGTGGCCCCCGAGGGCATGGGACGGTTGTCGGGGGCGGCCGCTGCGGCCGTGGGCACAACCTCGTCGGGCAAGGACTCTCCTCGGGGCACCGGGGGGCCGACCCCTGCCGCGGCCCGTACGGTGCGACGCGACCGGGAGGGGATGAATCTTCATGGTACCGAGCCGGGCGGCCCGGTGTTCATCCACCCGGCCCGGAAACGGAAGGGCGGCGGTCGGATGATCCGACCGCCGCCCTCCATCAGGTCCCTCAGACCGTGACCAGCGTCTCCAGCGGAGCCCCGCCGAGGTGCCCGGCCAGCCGCTGCCGGCCGTCCAGGAAGCCCAGCTCCATCAGCACCAGGACGCCCACCAGCTCGGCGCCGGCCTCCTTCACCAGGTCCAGCGAGGCACCGATGGTGCCACCGGTGGCCAGCACGTCGTCCACCACCAGGACCCGCTCACCGGGCGCGAAGGCGTCGCACTGCACCTCCAGCGTCGCCGAGCCGTACTCCAGCTCGTACGAGCGCCGGAACACCTCGCCGGGCAGCTTGCCCTGCTTGCGGATCGGCACGAAACCGAGTCCGGCCGCGACGGCCGCCGGGGCCGCCAGCACGAAGCCGCGCGCCTCCAGGCCCACCACCTTGGTCGCCCCGAGCTCCAGCGCCCGGTCCGCCAGCGCCCGGGTGAGGGCGCCGAAGGCCTCGGCGTCGGCGAGCAGCGGCGCGATGTCCTTGAACAGCACGCCCGGCTTCGGGTAGTCCGGGACGTCCCGGATCCGGCTGTTCAGCAGCTCGGCGAGCGGGCCCCTCCCGCCCGGCTGCGGGCTGGGAGGGGCGGTGTCGGCGGTGGTCACGGTGGTGTCCTCGGGGGTCGGGGTCGGGCTCAGCGCTTGGAGGACGGACGGCCCTTGGCACGCGGGGTGCCGGCCGCACGGCCACGCTGACCGACCATACCCGCCGGCAGGTCCTCGTCCGCGATCTCCTCGCCCGGGGCCTCGCCCGCGGCGGCGGCCTTGGCGGCCGCGGCCCGGTGCTGCAGGACCCGCTTGCGCAGCGCCTTCATCTCGGGCTGCTCCTCCTTGAGCTGCGCCAGCAGCGGGGTGGCGACGCAGATCGAGGAGTAGGCACCGGCCGCGAGGCCGATGAACAGCGCGAGCGAGATGTCGTTCAGCGTGCCGGCGCCCAGGATGCCGCCACCGATGAACAGCAGCGCCGCGACCGGCAGGAGGGCGACCACCGTGGTGTTGAGCGAACGCACCAGGGTCTGGTTGAGGCCCGCGTTGGCCGCCTCGCTGTAGGTGAGCTTGTTCTGCTTCGTGAGCCCCTTGGTGTTCTCCTTCACGGTGTCGAAGACGACGACCGTGTCGTAGAGCGAGTACCCGAGGATGGTCAGGAAGCCGATCACCGTACCGGGGGTGACCTCGAAGCCCACCAGGGCGTACACGCCGATGGTGATCAGGAGGTCGTGGATGAGGGCGACCAGGGCGGCCACCGCCATCCGCCACTCGAAGGCGATCGCCAGGTAGGCCGTCACCAGGATCATGAAGATGATCAGGCCGGTGAGCGCCTTCTGGGAGATCTGCTTGCCCCAGCTGGGGCCGATGACCTGGGCCTCGACCGTGTTCAGCGGGACGGACAGCTTCTGCGAGAGCTCGGAGCGGATCTCGTCCGAGCTCTTCGACTCCTCGGTGCTGACCTGGATGCGGATCTTGCCGTTGTCGGTCGACTGCACCAGCGGGTGCGAGCTGACGACCTTGTCGGCCGTCTCCTGCGCCTGCGAGACGGTCAGCCCGGGCTTGCTCACGGTGTAGACCGAGCCGCCCTTGAACTCGATGCCCAGGTGCAGGCCCATGGCCAGGCCGATCGCCGCGACCAGCACGATCACGCCGGAGATGGAGTACCAGAGCTTGCGGCGGCCGACGAAGTCGAAGCTGACCTCGCCCTGGTAGAGCCGGTGACCCAGATTGGAGAAGCGAGACACGGTGTCAGGCCTCCTTCACGGCGGCAGAGGAGGAGGAGCTACGGCGACGGCTGCTGCGCAGCGGCGGGCGGGCGCCCAGCCGCTTCGGGTCCAGACCGGACCACGGGTGGCCGTCGGAGAAGAACTTCCGCCGGGCCAGCAGCGTGATCAGCGGCTTGGTGAAGAGGAAGATCACCACGACGTCCAGCGCGGTGGTCAGACCCAGGGTGAACGCGAAGCCCTGGACCTTGCCGACCGAGACCACGTAGAGCACCGCGGCACAGAGGAACGACACGAAGTCCGAGACCAGGATGGTGCGCCGGGCGCGCGGCCAGGCCCGCTGGACCGCCGGGCGCAGCGGGGCGCCCTCGCGGACCTCGTCGCGGATGCGCTCGAAGTACACGATGAAGGAGTCCGCGGTGATGCCGATCGCGACGATCGCGCCGCAGACGGCCGGCAGGTTCAGCGCGAAGCCGATCCCGCCGCCGAGCAGGCTCATGATCGAGTAGGTCAGGGCCGCCGAGACGAGCAGACCGGCGATCGAGACCAGCCCGAGGCCGCGGTAGTAGACCAGCGAGTAGACGACCACCAGCAGCATGCCGATGGCGCCGGCGATCAGGCCGGCCTTGAGCTGGTCGCTGCCGAGCGCCGGGGAGACGGTGGTGATGTCGCTCTTGGCGAACTCCAGCGGCAGGGCGCCGAAGCTCAGCACGTTGGACAGGTCCTGCGCCTCGGCCTGGGTGAAGCGGCCGGTGATGACGGCGCTGCCGCCCGGGATCGGGCCGTTGACCTGCGGGTGCGAGACGACCTCGTTGTCCAGCACGATCGCGAACTGGTTGGTCGGCGGGGTCTGGGTGGCCAGCTGGCCGGTGACCTTGGCGAACGCGTCGGTGCCGGTGCCGTTGAACTGCAGCTGGACCTGCCAGCCGGCGCCGGTCTGGGTGTCGATGGTGGCCTGGGCCTTGGAGACGTCCGCGCCCTTCACGGCCGCGGGGCCGAGGGCCAGCTTCTCGTAGTAGCCGTTCTGGGGCTTCTGCGAGCAGGCCACGACGGCCTTGTCGTCGGCGCCGGTCTGGGCGGCGCGGACCTCGGGCTTGGAGCAGTCGAGGGCGGCGAAGGCGGCGGACAGCTCCGGCGGCACGGTGCCCTGGGTCAGCGCGGCGCTGACGTCGGCGGCACTGGGCTGGGTGGCGGCGGCGGACGGCGTGCCGGCGGCCGGGGCGCTCGGGGCGGTGCTCGCGCCCGTGGCGGCGGCGCTCGGGCTGGCGTCGGCGGCGAGGGCCTCACCGAGGGCGCGGCCCTGCTTGGTGGGGCTGGCGCTCGCGGCGGGCGTGCCGGAGGCGGTGGCCGAGGGGGCCGCGGTGGCACCGTTCGACGGGGTCGCGCTCGGGGAGCCGGTGGCACCGGCCGACGGGGAGCCGCTGGGCGCGGGCGGGGTGAAGCCGCTGGGCGCCACGGCGAGGACCGGGCGGAAGAACAGCTTGGCGGTGGTACCGACCTGGTCCGCCGCGTTCTGCCGGTCGCCGCCCTTGGGGATGTTCACGATGATCGTGTCGTCGCCCTGGGTCTGGACCTCCGCCTCGGAGACACCCATACCGTTGACGCGGCGCTCGATGATCCCGGTGGCGATGTCCATGCTGGACTTGTTGATCGCCTTGGGGTCCGTCGACTTCGCGGTCAGCGTGATGCTGGTGCCGCCGGCGAGGTCGATCCCGAGCCGGGGCTTGGTGTTGCCCGTCCCGAACATGAGGGCGACCAGTCCGACGGTGACGACCAGGATGAGGGCCAGTGCCCGCCCTGGGTAGCCGTCGCGCGGGCGCGACTTGGGTGTTGCCACCTTGCTCGTTTCTCCCTGTCCATGCCACCTCCCCGACCGGACCCCCGTCCGGCTCGTGGCGGGACGGGGGCATGGCGGTTCTGCGGCCCTGAGGTCCTGTGGGCTCGCGGCACTGCGCCGCGCGGCCGGGCTGGTGCCCGACCGTACTACTTGCTCGCGGGAGCCCCGCCCTCGACGTCGCCCTTCTCGGCGCTGTCCTTGGTCAGCGTCAGCGGCTTGTCCTCGACCGGCTCGGCGTCCTCGGCCTCCGGCTCGGCGAGCTCGTCGTCGGCGGGGCGGCCGTTGATGATCGCGTCGTACTCCTGGGGGTCCAGGACGGCCGCGATCGCGCTCTTGGTGAAGTGGGTGACCACGCCGGGAGCGATCTCCAGCTCGATGGTCTCCTCGTTGACCGCCTTCACCTGGGCGTACAGGCCGCCGATGGTGCGCACTCCCGCCCCGGGCTCCAGCGAGGTCTGCATCTGCTGCTGCTGCTGCTGGCGCTTCTTCTGCGACCGGAACATGAGCACGATCGCCAGGATCGGGAGGAGAAGGATGATGAAGTTCACTGCAGCCAGGGTCCTTTACGGGCCGCCGATCGGCAGCCTGTGTGGTAATGGTCGGCCCGTCAGGTGAGAGGGGCGGTCCGGCGGAGTCTAGGCGACCCCGAACTGATCGGACAACGCCAAGCATCGCATCCTGCCGCCGAAAGTGGCGACCCTCCGCCTGCACAGTTTCCCCGGACTTCTCCCGTGGCTTCTCCTCGGGGCGCGGTGGCACCGCCCACCGGGAAGCGGGCGGCGGGCGGTCACCCGTTCAGCCCCCGTCGGCCGGGAAGAGTTCGGACTGGGCCGGCACCGCGCCGCGGGTGGTCTGGACCGGAGGGGTCATCCCGAGGTGCTGCCAGGCGGCGGCGGTGGCGATCCGCCCGCGCGGGGTCCGGGCCAGCAGCCCCTCGCGGACCAGGAACGGCTCGGCCACCTCCTCCACCGTCTCGGCCTCCTCACCCACGGCGACCGCCAGTGTCGACAAACCGACCGGACCGCCGCCGAAGAGCCGCAGCAGCGCGTTCAGCACCGCGCGGTCCAGCCGGTCCAGGCCCCGTGCGTCCACCTCGTAGACGTCCAGCGCCCTGGCCGCGATCTCGGCGCTGACCAGGCCGTCGTGCCGCACCTGCGCGAAGTCGCGGACCCGGCGCAGCAGCCGGTTGGCGATGCGCGGTGTGCCGCGCGAGCGGCCGGCGATCTCGGCGGCGCCCGCCGGGTCGATCTCCACGTCCAGCAGCGCGGCCGAGCGCCGCACCACCTGCTGGAGCTCGGCCGGCGCGTAGAACTCCATGTGGCCGGTGAAGCCGAAGCGGTCCCGCAGCGGCGGCGGCAGCAGGCCGGCCCGGGTGGTGGCGCCGACCAGGGTGAAGGGGGGCAGCTCCAGCGGGATGGCGGTGGCGCCCGGCCCCTTGCCGACGATCACGTCGACCCGGAAGTCCTCCATCGCCATGTAGAGCATCTCCTCGGCCGGCCGGGACATCCGGTGGATCTCGTCGAGGAAGAGCACCTCGCCCTCGGTGAGCGAGGAGAGGATCGCCGCGAGGTCGCCCGCGTGCTGGATCGCCGGGCCGGAGGTGATCCGGATCGGGGCGCCCAGCTCGGCGGCGATGATCATGGACAGGGTGGTCTTGCCCAGCCCGGGCGGCCCGCTGAGCAGGACGTGGTCCGGGGCGCTGCCGCGCTTGCGGGCCGCCTGGAGCACCAGGGACAGCTGCTCGCGCACCCGCTCCTGGCCGATGAACTCCTCCAGCAGCTTGGGGCGCAGCGCCGCCTCGACCGCCTGGTCCTCACCGTCGGCGGCGGGCGTCACCAGCCGGTCGACCGGATCGGGGTCGTACGCACTCATGACCCCGCCCCGCTTCGCTCGCTCATGTGCTGTGGACTCCAAAGTCGACAAACGGACAGATCGTCAGTGGTCAGCGGGCCCGGTTGAGGCCGCGCAGGGCGAGCCGGAGCAGCGCACCGACGTCCGGCGTCGCCTGGGCCTCCGCCTCGGGGGCGACGGCCGCGACCGCCTCGTCCGCCTCCCGCGGAGCGTAGCCGAGGCCGGTCAGCGCCGAGTGCAGCTGCTCGCTCCACGGAGCCGGACCGGCCGCGATCGGCTTCTGCGCCGGCACCGCGCCGTGCGGGGCGCCCAGCTTGTCCTTGTACTCCAGCAGCAGCTTGGCCGCCTTGGCCTTGCCGATGCCGGGCACCGCCACCAGCGCCTTCTCGTCGCCGCCGGCCACCGCGGCCCGCAGCGCGTCCGGGCTGTGCACCCCGAGCATCGCCTGCGCCAGCTTGGGGCCGACGCCCGGGGCCGCCTGCAGGATCTCGAAGACGGCGCGCTCGTCGTCGTCCGCGAAGCCGAACAGGGTCAGCGAGTCCTCCCGGACCACGAGCGAGGTGGCGAGGCGGACCGGCTCCCCCAGCCGCAGCCCGGCCAGCGTGCTCGGCGTGCACTGCACGGCCATGCCGACCCCGCCGACCTCGACCACGGCGAGTCCGGAGGAGATGGCCGCCACGGGCCCTTGCACGAAGGCGATCACCGGCTACTGCCTTTCAACGGGGGGTGGGACGGGCTTGCGGGGAGGTGGCGCGGGCCGCCCGCACCGCGGCCTCCAGGCGGTTCGTCGCGCCGCCGCGCCAGATGTGGCAGATGGCCAGCGCCAGGGCGTCCGCGGCGTCGGCCGGCTTGGGCGGGGCGTCCAGCCGCAGCAGGCGCTGCACCATGGCCGTGACCTGGGCCTTGTCGGCCCGGCCGGAGCCGGTGACGGCGGCCTTGACCTCGCTCGGCGTGTGCAGGGTGACCGGTATGCCGCGCCGGGTGGCGCAGAGCATCGCGACCGCGCTGGCCTGGGCGGTGCCCATCACCGTCCGCACGTTGTGCTGGGCGAAGACCCGCTCGACGGCCACCAGGTCGGGCCGGTGCTCGTCGAGCCACTGCTCGATGCCCTGCTCGACCAGCAGCAGCCGCTGCCCGATCTCGGCCTCGGCGGGCGTGCGCACCACCCCGACCCCGGCCATCCGCAGCGGCCGGCCCGGCGCACCCTCGACCACGCCGACCCCGCACCTGGTCAGCCCCGGGTCCACGCCCAGTACCCGAACCACAAGCCCCGCCTCTCCGTCGATCGCCGCCCGCCTCCGGGCCCGGGCCCGGATCCGGACCCGGCGCCGGCGCGCTCCGCGGCTCACGGCGGGCGACCTGCGAAGGCTACCGTCCGGGTCCGACAACCCCGCCGACGACACCGGCCCGGCGGTCCTGGGACCACCGGGCCGGGCCGCGGGAACGATCACCCGCCGGTGATCGCCCGCGGGCGATCACTCGGGGAGGATCACTCGGCGTCGAGCTGCGCACCGACCTCGTCGGAGATGTCGAAGTTGGCGAAGACGTTCTGCACGTCGTCGCTGTCCTCCAGCGCGTCGATCAGCTTCAGGATCTTGCGGGCGCCGTCGACGTCCAGCTCGACCTGCATGCTCGGGAGGAAGTTGGCCTCGGCCGAGTCGTAGTCGACGCCGGCGTCCACCAGCGCGGTGCGCACGGCCACCATCTTGGAGGCCTCGGAGACGATCTCGAACGACTCGCCGAGGTCGTTGATCTCCTCGGGCTCCTGGTCGAGGACGACCTCGAAGAGCTTGTCCTCGTCCACGCCGTCGGCCTTGGGGACGATCACGACGCCCTTGCGGGTGAACAGGTACGACACCGAGCCCGGGTCGGCCATCGAGCCGCCGTTGCGGGTCATCGCGACGCGCACGTCGGAGGCCGCGCGGTTGCGGTTGTCGGTGAGGCACTCGATCAGGACGGCGACGCCGTTCGGGCCGTAGCCCTCGTACATGATCGTCTGGTAGTCGGCGCCGCCGGCCTCCAGACCACCACCGCGCTTGACGGCGCGGTTGATGTTGTCGATCGGGACCGAGCTCTTCTTCGCCTTCTGGATGGCGTCGTAGAGGGTCGGGTTGCCGGCCGGGTCGGGACCGCCGGTGCGCGCCGCCACCTCGATGTTCTTGATCATCTTGGCGAAGAGCTTGCCGCGCTTGGCGTCGATCACGGCCTTCTTGTGCTTGGTGGTAGCCCACTTAGAGTGGCCGGACATCGCCAGCTCCTTTACGTCGCCAAATGGAAATGAAACAGATGAGATCTTACCGGTGTCGCAACGGGTGGTAGGAACCCCGTCACTTCGCGGCGAGGTGCTCCTCGACCATGGCGACGAAATAGGCGTGCACGCGGTGGTCGCCGGTGAGCTCCGGGTGGAACGAGGTGGCCAGCAGGTTGCCCTGGCGCACCGCCACGATCCTGCTGTCCGGGCCGTCCGCGGCGGGCAGCTCGGCGAGCACCTCGACGCCGGCCCCGACGGCCTCGACCCAGGGGGCGCGGATGAAGACGCCGTGCACCGGCGCGTCCGCCATGCCCTTGAAGGCGATCCCGGACTCGAAGGACTCGTTCTGCCGGCCGAAGGCGTTGCGGCGCACCGTCATGTCGATGCCGCCGACGGTCTCCTGGTCGTCCCGGCCGTCGAGGATCTTGTCGGCCAGCATGATCATGCCCGCGCAGGTGCCGTACACCGGCATCCCGGCGGCCACCCGCTCGCGCAGCGGGTCCATCACGCCGAACAGCAGCGCCAGCTTGGACATGGTGGTGGACTCCCCGCCGGGGATCACCAGCGCGTCGACCTCGGCCAGCTCCTCGGCACGGCGCACCGGACGGGCCAGCGCGTCGGCCTCGGCCAGCGCGACCAGGTGCTCGCGGACGTCGCCCTGCAGGGCGAGGACGCCGATGACTGGAGTGCTCACGGTCTTCAACCTCGTTCGATCGATCTACGGAAGTACGTGGCGCGGCCCGCCGCGGCGCCTCGGCGCGCGGCGGGCCGGCTCAGGAGTACGGGCGGACTACCAGCCGCGGTTGGCGTAGCGCTCGGTCTCCGGCAGGGTGTCGCAGTTGATGCCGACCATGGCCTCGCCCAGGTTGCGCGAGGCGTCCGCGATGATCTTCGGGTCGTCGAAGAAGGTGGTGGCCTTCACGATGGCGGCGGCACGCTTGGCCGGGTCGCCCGACTTGAAGATGCCGGAGCCGACGAAGACGCCCTCGGCGCCCAGCTGGCGCATCAGCGCGGCGTCGGCCGGGGTGGCCACGCCACCGGCGGAGAACAGCACGACCGGCAGCTTGCCGAGCTCGGCGACCTCCTTGACCAGCTCGTACGGGGCGCGCAGCTCCTTGGCGGCGGCGTACAGCTCGTTGTTGTCGAAGCCGCGCAGCTTGGCGATCTCGTTCTTGATCTGGCGCAGGTGGCGGACGGCCTCGACGACGTTGCCGGTGCCGGCCTCGCCCTTGGAGCGGATCATGGCCGCACCCTCGGCGATGCGGCGCAGGGCCTCGCCCAGGTTGGTGGCGCCACAGACGAAGGGGGTGGTGAAGGCCCACTTGTCGGAGTGGTTGACCTCGTCGGCCGGGGTCAGCACCTCGGACTCGTCGATGTAGTCGACACCCAGCGACTGGAGGACCTGGGCCTCGACGAAGTGGCCGATCCGCGACTTGGCCATCACCGGGATGGAGACGGCCTCGATGATCTCCTCGATCATGTTCGGGTCGGACATGCGGGCCACGCCGCCGTCCTTGCGGATGTCGGCGGGAACCCGCTCCAGGGCCATGACGGCCACCGCTCCGGCGTCCTCGGCGATCTTGGCCTGCTCGGCGTTGACCACGTCCATGATCACACCGCCCTTGAGCTGCTCGGCCATGCCGCGCTTCACCCGGGCGGTGCCGATCTGCGGCTGGTCTGCGGTGGTGGGGGTGGTGGACACGTGAGACCTCACTCGAAGATGAACCAGTGCTATCGCCCTATGGTAGGCGGAACAAGGGGCCCAACCATGCGCCACCAAGTCCAGCCCGGACGACGGGATGCGACAAACGGGCCGTATCCGAGCACAGCCTAGGCGGGCGCTCCCTCGGGCGTGAGAGCGGGCGGCGGGGCGTCGTCCATCTCGAAGGCCATCGGGAACGGCGCCTTTCCGGCCAACCGGAAGTACCGCACCAATCGGTGCTCGCGCACCGCCCGGGCCGCCCGCACCGCGTCGTTGTGGAACCGCCTGGCCATCGGCACCCGGCGCACCGCCGCCGTCAGGTCCCGCACCGCGTCCTCGCCACCCGGCTCGGCCACCAGCGCCGCCACCTGCTCGGGCTCCTCCAGCACCGCCCGCAGCGCCAGGCTCAGCTGGCTCTCCGCCACCTCGCGCTGCTCGTCCTCGGCCTGCCGGGCCGCGTGGGCCGCGTCCAGCAGCAGCAGCGAGGCCGCCGGGTCCAGCAGCGAGGAGGTCGCCAGCTCCATCGCCACCGAGGCCCGGCGGACCAGCTGCGCGTCCAGCGCCGCGCGCGCGGCGTCGATCCTGGCGTGCAGCCGGTCCAGCCGGCCGGCCGTCCAACTCAGGTACATGCCGAACAGCACCACGGCCACGCCGGCCCAGATCCAGGTAGTCACGGGGCGCAACGCTACCCGGTGTCACCGGCCCGACGTGCTCGCAGCGGCCGGGCCGGTGCCATGCCCTACCCGCCGAGGGCGGCGCTGCGGTAGGACTCCCGGTCGATGTCCGAGACGTTCACCGCGGTGTGCAGCCGCACCCCCGGCTCGGGCCGGACGTGCTCGGCCAGCAGCGCCAGCACGCCCTCGCTGAGCGCCGCCTTCGCCTCCGGCGTCCGGCCCGGGAAGATCTGGAACTCGACGTACACCTGCGCCGCCGGCTCCTCGCCGTCCCCCACCACGAAGTCCTCGTCGCAGCGGAACAGCGTCTTGCAGGCGCCCGGGGTCGCGTCGATCGTCTTCACCGCGAGCCGGTTGATCGCCACGCCCAGCGCCCTGCGGTCGAAGGAGCCGGCCAGGCCCGGCGAGTAGTCCACGGAGATCTGCGGCATCGGAATTCCCCCATGCGTCGACACCAGTACGGACCACCGACCCTAACCCGGCCCGGCCGCCGCCCCGCAGGGTCCCCCCGCCGACGCGGATCAGTCGCGCGCCAGCCCGAACCGGCCGCGCCGGCCGCTGCGCACGTCCTCCTCGACCACCGCCGCGGCCCCCGCCGTCACCGTCTCGTACACCGCCAGGATGTCGGCGCCGACCGTCGACCAGTCGAACCGCCGCACGTGCCGCGAGGCCGCCTTCCGCAGCTCCTCCAGCCGCCCCGGGTCGCCCAGCAGGCGCAGCGCCGACCGGGCCAGCGCGTCCGCGTCCTCCACCGGGAACAGCTCGCCGGCGTCGCCGCCGTCCAGCACCTGCTTGAACGCGTCCAGGTCGCTGGCCAGCACCGGGGCGCCCGCCGACATCGCCTCGACCAGGATGATCCCGAAGCTCTCGCCCCCGGTGTTCGGCGCCACGTACAGGTCCACGCTGCGCAGCAGCCGGGCCTTGTCCCGGTCGCTGACCATGCCGAGGAACTCCACCTGCGCACGGACCTCGGGCGCCAGGCCCGCGACGGCCTCCTCCTCGTCGCCCTTGCCCGCCACCAGCAGCCGCACCCCCGGCCGCTCCGCCAGGATCCTCGGCAGCGCGGCCAGCAGCGTCGGCAGGCCCTTACGCGGCTCGTTGATCCGGCCGATGAAGCCGATCGTGCCCGGCTCGCCGTCCGCCGCGCCGCCGGTCCAGCGCTTGTCCGGCTCGGCCTCGGCGAAGAAGCCGACGTCCACGCCGTTCGGGATCACCACCGCGTCGCCGCCCAGGTGCTCCACCAGCGTCCGCCGGGCGTACTCCGACACCGCGATCCGGGCCCGCATCTTCTCCAGGCCCGGCTGCAGGATCGGCGAGGCCGCGATCATCGCCCGCGAACGCGGGTTCGAGGTGTGGAACGTCCCCACCATCGGCCCGGAGGCCGACCACGCGGCCAGCATCGACAGGCTGGGCGAGGCCGGCTCGTGGACGTGCAGGATGTCGAACCGCCCGTCGTGCAGCCACCGCCGCACCCGCGCCGCGGACAGGATGCCGAAGCTCAGCCGCGCCACCGAGCCGTTGTACGGCACCGCCACCGCCCGCCCGGCCGAGACCACGTACGGCGGCAGGGCCTCGTCGTCCTCGGCCGGCGCCAGCACCGACACCTCGTGGCCCAGGCCGATCAGGTGCTCGGCGAGATCCCGGATGTGGAACTGCACCCCGCCGGGGACGTCCCAGTCGTACGGGCAGACGATGCCGATCTTCACGGGTTCCTCATGCTCCTTCGGGTACTCCTGCGGGCACTCCTGTTGACCGGGGCCAGGACCCGGTCGGCCGGGATCAGGACCCGGAGGCCTCGGCCGCGGGCTCGCCGGCCTGCTCCGGCCCGGCCTCCCGGGCCCGCTCGGGGCGCGGCCCGGCCGCCTCCCCCACCGTCTCACGGACCGGGAGGTCGGCCAGCCAGAAGCGCTGCAGCATGTGCCAGTCCTCCGGGTGCTCGCCGATCCCCCGCTCCCACACGTCCGCCAGCGCCTGGGTCATCGCCCGGGTCCGCTCCTTGCGGTCCTCCCCCGGCGGCACCGGCACCTCGGGGTGGATCCGTGCCCGCATCACCGGGCCCTCGTACCAGAGCGTCACCGGCAGCAGCGCCGCCCCGGTCCGCTGGCACAGCGCCGCCGGACCGGCCGGCATCCTGGTCGCCTCCCCAAAGAAGGACACCTCCAGGCCCGCCTCCGAGAGGTCGCGGTCCCCCACCAGGCAGACCAGCCGCCCCTCGCGCAGCCGCCGCGCCAGCGTGCCGATCACGTTCACCCCGCCGCCGGTCAGGGCCAGGACCTCCATGCCCTGGCCCTCCCGGAACGCCACGAACCGGTCGAACAGCCGCTCCGGCTTCAACCGCTCCGCGACCGTCGTGAACGGGAAGCCCTGCTGGGCCACCCAGGTGCCCGCGAGGTCCCAGTTGCCCATGTGCGGCAGCGCTATCACCGCGCCCCGCCCGGACTCCATCGCCTCCCGCAGGTGCTCCGTGCCGTCCACCCGTACGTCGCGGGCCACCCGCTCGCGGCTCCACACCGGCAGCCGGAACGACTCCATCCAGTACCGCAGGTACGAGCGCATCCCGGCCCGGGACAGCTCCCGCACCCCCGCCTCGTCCAGCCCCGGACGGACCCGGCGCAGGTTGGCCTCCAGCTGGAGCACCCGCTTGCCGCGCTTGCGCCAGGCGTAGTCCGCCAGGCCGTCGAAGAGGCCCCGCGCCGCCCGCTCCGGCAGGTGCTTGAGCACCGCCCAGCCCAGCGCGTACGCCCAGTACACCAGTCGGTCCGTCACCGCAGGACGCCCCCCATCAGCTCCCGGCCGCCGCTCGGTCGGCCTCGAACGCCTCCCGGCGCACGGTCAGCATCCGCTGGAACACCGTCACCAGACTGCCCGCCGCGACCAGCCACAGCGCCACCGGCAGCAGCCACTCCACGTACGGCACCCCGAACGTGTGCAGCCCCGAGACCCCGGCCGCCACCAGGCTGATCACCAGCCGCTCCGCCCGCTCCACCAGCCCCGACACGTCGCACGGCAGGCCCTGGCTCTCCGCCCTCGCCTTGGTGTACGACACCACCAGACCGCTCGCCAGGCAGAAGATCGCCACCGCGCACAGCAGGTCGTTGTCGCCCTTGCCCGCGTACCACATCGCCAGGCCGCCGAAGATCGCGGCGTCCGCGACCCGGTCCAGCGTGGAGTCCAGGAACGCCCCCCACTTGCTGGTCCGGCCCAGCTGGCGGGCCATGTTCCCGTCCACCAGGTCCGAGAAGATGAACAGCGTGATCGTGATGGTGCCCCAGAAGAACTCCCCGCGCGGGAAGAACACCAGCGCACCGGCCACCGAACCGGCGGTACCGATCAGCGTCACGGCGTCCGGGCTCACGCCCAGCCGGATCAGGAACGCGGCGAACGGGGTCAGGACACGTGTGAAGAAGGCACGCGCGTATTTGTTGAGCATGGCCTTCCCGACCGCTCCGATCTCCCTGGTACCCGCCTGGCGCAGTTCGCGCGGCAGACGACCGGACGGATCAGCCCGGCCGGCGCACCCATCGTAGCCAGGCCGGGGAGCCGCTCCGTCGCACCCACCGCCCCGCGACACACCCGTCCCGCCCCGCACCCGCCCGTCGTACGACACGCGCCGCCCCGACACCCGCCCCTAGACTTTCGAAGGACACCCCCGGCGCTACGGGAGGAGACCCCGATGCCCGACCGCAGCACGGCACGAGCCGCTCAGGCGCCCGCCGTCACCGGCCCCCGGGACCTGCGCAACGTCGTCCTGATCGGCTCCAGCGGTGTGGGCAAGACCACCCTCGCCGAATCCCTGGCGCTCGCCGCCGGCGCCACCGGCCGGGCCGGCCGGGTCACCGACGGCACCACCGTGTCCGACCACGAGGACATCGAGCACCACCAGCAGCGCTCCGTCCAGCTCTCGCTGCTCCCGCTCGAGTGGAAGGGCGTCAAGATCAACCTGATCGACCCGCCCGGCCACCCCGACTTCACCGCCGACCTGCGCGCCGCGCTGCACGCCGCCGACGCCGCCGTCTTCGTCGTCTCCGCCACCGACCCGGTCACCGCCCCCACCCGCGCCCGCTGGCGCGAGTGCGCCGCCGAGGGCATCCCGCGCGCCATCGCCGTCGCCAAGCTCGACCTCGCCCACACCGGCTTCGACGACATCCTCACCGCCTGCCACGACGCCTTCGACCTGGGCCCGGACACCCTGCGCCCGCTCTTCCTGCCCGTCCTCCACGACGGCCACCCCGACGGCAGCGTCGACCTCCTCACCGGCGACACCTACGGCCGGGCGGCCCCGCTGCCCGACACCGGCCCCGCCCACGACAGCCTCGTCGAGGCCATCTCCGGCCAGGACGACACCCTGATGGAGCGCTACCTGGCCGGCGACGCCCTCGACACCGAGGCGCTCGAAGCCGGCCTGCGCCGCGAGGTCCTCGACTGCGTCCTCCACCCCGCCGTACCCACCAGCGACAACGGCCTCGGCGCCGCCGAGCTCCTCGACCTGATCGTCCACACCTTCCCCGACCCCACCGAACGCACCCGCCCCGCCCCCGACTGCGACCCGGACGCCCCGCTCGCCGCCCAAGTCGTCCGCGTCACCGGCGACGCCTACGTCGGCCGGATCAGCCTGCTGCGCCTGTACGCCGGCACCCTGCGGCCCGACACCCGGATCCACCTCACCGGCCCCGCGCACACCGCCGACCAGAACGGCGACGAGCGCGTCACCGGCCTCACCAGCCCGTTCGGCAAGCTCCAGCGGCCCGTCCCGCACGCCGTCGCGGGCGACCTGGTCTGCGCCGCCAAACTCACCACCGCCCGCGCCGGCGACACCGTCCACGACCCCGGCCACCCCGTCGACCTCGACGGCTGGACGCTGCCCGAGCCGCTGCTCCCGATCGCCGTCGAGGCCCACAGCAAGGCCGACGACGACAAGCTCTCCCAGGCCCTCGCCCGCCTCACCGCCGAGGACCCGGCCCTGCGCCTCGAACAGAACCCGGACACCCACCAGCTCGTCCTCTGGTGCACCGGCGAGGCCCACGTCGACGTCGTGCTCGACCGGCTGCGCAGCCGGCACGGCGTCCACGTCGACACCGTGGAGCCGAAGGTCGCCCTGCGCGAGACCTTCGGCACCGCCGCCGCCGGCCACGGCCGGCTCGTCAAGCAGTCCGGCGGCCACGGCCAGTACGCCATCTGCGACCTGGAGGTCGAGCCGCTCCCGGCCGGCTCCGGCTTCGAGTTCCGGGAACGGGTCGTCGGCGGCGCCGTCCCCAAGCACTTCATCCCCTCCGTCGAGAAGGGCCTGCGCGCCCAGCTCGCCAAGGGCGTCGCCACCGGGCACCCGCTCGTCGACGTCCGGGTCACCCTCACCGACGGGAAGGCGCACTCCGTCGACTCCTCCGACGCGTCCTTCCAGAACGCCGCCGCCCTGGCCCTGCGCGACGCGGCCGAGCACGCCGTCATCCGGCTGCTCGAACCCGTCGCCGCCGTCACCGTGATGCTGCCCGACGACTACCTCGGCGCCGTCCTCGGCGACCTCGCCGCCCGCCGCGGCCGCGTCCTCGGCACCGAGACCGGCGGCCCGGGCCTGACCCTGCTGCGCGCCGAGGTCCCGGAGCTCGAACTCGTCCGCTACCCCGTCGACCTGCGCTCACTCACCCACGGCACCGCGGAGTTCTCCCGCGCCTACCTGCGCCACGAACCCATGCCGACCGCCGTGGCCGCCCGCTACACCGACTGAACGCCGCCCGGCCGGTGCGGCAGCGCGCACGCCGCCGTGCCGCCGGGCATCCGGTGGCGGTTGCGCGACACCCAGCGGTAGGCGAGCCCCGCCACCGGCCGCACCGGCGCCAGCGTCAGCACCGCGCCCAGGAAGGCCCAGGCACCGCCGGTGCGCAGCAGCAGCCGGGCCACCGCCTGCGCTCCCCCGTACACCCGGCCCGTCGGCGTCAGCCAGAGCACCTCGCGCTCCGCGCGCTCCGCGGTCAGCTCGCCGCGCCCGCCGGCCCGCGCGTCCAGCGCGGGCAGGTCCGCGAACTGGAACGGCACCGCCTCCCAACCGCCGGAGGCCAGGGTCTGGCGCAGGTAGCGCTCCCCCCACCGCACGCAGGACGAGCAGAACGAGCAGTCCCCGTCGAACACCAGCACCGGGTCCATCAGGTGGGCCCCCTTCCTCGCGGTCACCACCATCCTGCCCCACCCCCACACGCCCCCGCCGCCCGGGTATCGACCCGCCCGAAGCTGGGCATCATGCCCCTCGGGCCGGGTGCGGCCGGATCGTGACGGCACTTCAGACGATCATGAGCGCGGCGGCACCACGGCACGGTAACCTGCCGCTGACAAGGGGAGGAGGGTCGCCACCGTGACCACACTCGACATGACCCCGGGTGCGCAGATACCCCGGACGGACGCCGGGCCGCAGACCGGAGTCACCCAGGCGCTCTCCTCGGTCGCGTACCGCGACGGCAAGATCGAGGACTTCGTCGGCAAGGTCACCGCCGCGACCCACAAGAAGCCCCGGTTCAAGCTCTTCGAGGCCAATCTCGGCGAGGCGTTCAGCGCCGCCGTGATCGCCCGCACGGTGGGCGCCGGGCGCAAGCCGATCGTGCCCTCGTTCGGCACCGACACCCGCCAGATCGTCGAACACTGCCTCGCCGCACAGGAGTTGCGCGCCGCGCGGGACCGCAGGCTGACGGTGGTCACGCTGCTCTTCGGCCTGCTCGCACTGCCCGGCACCCTGCTCTGGGTCGGCGCGTTCTACCTGCGGATCTACCTCATGAAGGGGAAGGCCCTCCAGGACGAGCTCTACGGCAGCCTCGCCCTGCTGGCCGCGGCCGTGGTGTCCGTGCTGGTGCTGGTCAAGCCGCCCGTCCAGGGCCCGCTCGGCGTCTACCTGCGGATCGCCATGGTCCCGCCGATCATCGGCTGGATCCTCGCCCGGCGCATCGTGCTGCAGTCCACCAAGGACCTCCGCGCGCGCTGGCAGGCCCTGGTCGAGGGCAACGCCGTCGCCGCCAGCGTCGCCAAGGCCGTCCCCCGCGACGACCTCGACAAGAAGGCCGTCGACCTGCGCGACCGGCTCGCCCGGATGGACGGCGAGCAGGAGACCAACATCCAGCACTACGCCGGGCCCAAGGGCATCCTCGGCATCGGCCGGCGCTGGGGCGAGTGGCGCCTGGTCGACGTGATGCGCCCCGCCGAGGGCCACTCCGACTTCCGCGCCTTCCACCCCTGGGACCTCGTCCGGAAGATCTCCTCGCACCTCAAGGGGCTCGCCGTCAGCGAGGTCGCCAACAGCGGGATGACCAACATCACGGTCAAGCAGTGGGCGGTCATGGAGATCGGCGAGAACGCCGACGAGATCTCCCGCCCCGGCAACGCCGACATGGACGGCGACCGGATGCGCGACTTCGCCCTGCAGACCATCGCCGACAAGCAGACCTTCGCCGGCGGCGGCCCCCGGCACTACCTGGCCACCCAGTTCATCACCTTCGACGGCAAGCTGATCATCACCTTCACCATCACGGTGACCCTGCTCGCCAACACCCTCACGGTCACCGTCGCCGGCTACGCGCTCGGCCCGGTCAACGGCGTCTTCGGCGACAAGCCGGCGCCCAAGGAGAAGACCGTCCAGAAGACCGGCAAGTTCTGGGAGGAGCGCACCGTCCAGCTCCCCCTGATCGACAACGACGAGGTGGTGCGCCAGGCCCTGCGCGCGCCCTTCACCCGGGCCCCCGGGCTGCTCGCCTGGCTCGGCGGCGGCATGGGCTTGCCCGAGCCGTTCGGCTTCCGGCACGCCTGGGCCAGCCCGCCGTGGGGCAGCCGCTTCATGACGGACAACGCGCTCAACGCCTCCGTCCCGGTGCTCGGCGCGGTGCACGCCGCCACGCTGGAGTTCCTGGAGGAGCACGACCTGGACACCGAGCGCTTCAAGAACCGCGCCTCGATCATCAAGTCCGAGGCGCAGGGCACCCGCCCGTACAGGGTCGACCAGTTCGAGTAGGCCGCGCAGGCGCCCGTACGACCGACAACACGGAGGGGCCCGCCACCGGATCGACGGTGGCGGGCCCCTTCCGGCGTTCCGGCCGGCCGGGCCGGTCGCGGAACGCCGCGGTCAGTCCTGCGGCCAGGCCTCGGCCAGCATCTTGCGGGTGTCCGCCAGCAGCTGCGGCAGCACCTTGGTGTGGCCGACCACCGGCATGAAGTTGGTGTCGCCGCCCCAGCGCGGCACCACGTGCTGGTGCAGGTGCGCGGCGATCCCGGCCCCCGCCGCCGCGCCCTGGTTCATCCCGATGTTGAACCCGTGCGCGCCCGAGGCGGCCCGCAGCGCGGTCATCGCCCGCTTGGTGAAGTCGGCCAGCTCGGCCGTCTCCGCCTCGTCCAGGTCGGTGTAGTCCGCCACGTGCCGGTACGGGACGACCATCAAGTGGCCGCCGTTGTACGGGTACAGGTTCAGCACCGCGAAGACGGCGCTCCCCCGGGCGATGACCAGGCCGTCCTCGTCGCTCAGCGAGGGGATCGAGCAGAACGGGCAACCGTCGTCCGGAGCCGGGCCGGTGGGCTTGTTCTCACCCTGGATGTACGCCATCCGATGGGGGGTCCACAGGCGGCGGAAGCCGTCCGGCTCACCGACGCCCCGCTGCAGTTCCGGCTCAGTCGTCATGCTGATCAGCATATTCGCCCGGCGGTGCTTGCAAAGCCGCGCGGGGCAGACTCGTCGAGAGCCTGCCCCGCGCGTGACGGTCGTGCCAGCGGATCACACCTGGATCCGGCTCCGCACCGCCTCGACGATCTCCTGCACCGCGTCCGCCACCGGGACGCCGTTCTTCTGCTCGCCGTTGCGGTAGCGGAAGGACACCGCGCCCGCCTCGACGTCGTCGTTACCGGCGATGAGCATGAACGGGACCTTGCTCTTCTGGGCGTTGCGGATCTTCTTCTGCATGCGGTCGTCGGAGGTGTCCACCTCGACCCGGACCCCGTGCTTCTTCAGCTCCGCCGCGACGTCGAGCAGGTACGGCACGTGCTCGTCGGTGATCGGGATGCCGGTGACGGTGACCGGGGCCAGCCACGGCGGCATGGCGCCGGCGTAGTGCTCCAGCAGCACCGCGAAGAAGCGCTCGATCGAACCGAAGAGGGCGCGGTGGATCATGACCGGCCGCTGGCGCGAGCCGTCCGCCCCGGTGTACTCGAGGTCGAACCGCTCCGGCAGGTTGAAGTCGAGCTGGATGGTCGACATCTGCCAGGTGCGGCCGATGGCGTCGCGCGCCTGCACCGAGATCTTCGGGCCGTAGAAGGCCGCGCCGCCCGGGTCCGGGACCAGCGGCAGGCCCTGCTTCTCGGCCACGCTCGCCAGGACGGCGGTGGCCTCCTCCCAGGCCTCGTCGCTGCCGACGAACTTCTCCGGGTCCTTGGTCGACAGCTCCAGGTAGAAGTCGGTCAGACCGTAGTCGCGGAGCAGGTTGAGCACGAAGGTCAGCGTGGAGTCGAGCTCCTCGGCCATCTGCTCGCGAGTGCAGTAGATGTGCGCGTCGTCCTGCGTGAAGCCGCGGGCGCGGGTCAGGCCGTGCACCACGCCGGACTTCTCGTAGCGGTACACCGTCCCGAACTCGAAGAGGCGCAGCGGCAGTTCACGGTACGAGCGGCCGCGCGCGTCGAAGATCAGGTTGTGCATCGGGCAGTTCATCGGCTTGAGGTAGTAGTCCACGCCCTCGTCGAGCTGCATGGGCGGGTACATACCGTCCGCGTACCAGTCGAGGTGGCCGCTCTTCTCGAAGAGCTTCCCCTTGGTGGCGTGCGGGGTGTAGACGAACTCGTAGCCCTCCTCCTCGTGCCGCTTGCGCGAGTAGTCCTCCATGGCCCGGCGGATGACGCCGCCCTTGGGGTGGAAGACCGCGAGGCCGGAGCCGATCTCCTCCGGGATGGAGAAGAGATCGAGCTCGTTGCCGAGCTTGCGGTGGTCGCGCTTCTCCGCCTCGACGAGGAAGTCCAGGTGGGCCTTCAGCTCGTCCTTGCTCGGCCACGCGGTGCCGTAGATGCGCTGCAGCATCGGGTTCTTCTCGCTGCCGCGCCAGTAGGCGGCCGCGTTGCGCATCAGCTTGAACGCCGGGATGTGCCGGGTGCTGGGCAGGTGCGGGCCGCGGCAGAGGTCGCCCCAGCACTGCTCGCCGGTCTTGGCGTCCAGGTTGTCGTAGATGGTGAGCTCGCCGGCGCCCACCTCGACGTCGGCGCCCTCGCCGGCGGTGGCGGCGGAGCCCTTGAGGCCGATCAGCTCCAGCTTGAACGGCTCGGCGGCCAGCTCCTCGCGGGCGGACTCGTCGGTGACCACGCGGCGGGAGAACCTCTGCCCGCGCTTGATGATCTCCTGCATCTTCTTCTCGATGGCCTTGAGGTCATCGGGGTGGAAGGGCTTCTCGACGTCGAAGTCGTAGTAGAAGCCGTCCTTCACCGGCGGGCCGATGCCGAGCTTGGCCTCCGGGAAGAGCTGCTGCACGGCCTGGGCCATGACGTGCGCGGTGGAGTGGCGCAGGATGTCGAGGCCGTCCTTGCTGCCGATCTCGACCGGCTCGACCTCCTCGCCGTCCTGCAGGACGTACGCGAGGTCCTTGAGCTGGCCGCCGACGCGGGCGGCGATGATCGAGCGGTCGTCGGCGAAGAGCTCGGCGGCCGTGGTGCCCGTCGTCACCACGCGCTCTTCCCGATCGGGTTCGCGGCTGATGATTACCCGGACGTCCGTCACCGGTCTCTCCTGACGTGCTGGATTCAGAGGACGCAACACTGCGCTGCGCGTGACGATGGTACCGAGAGCGTCACCCCCGCCGCGCACCTACGCCCCCTCTCCCCCTTCGCCCGGGCCCTCCCCCCGCCCGTCCCCGAGGGACTTCAGCAGCCGCTCGCGCTCGGCGTCCTCCCAGCCGCAGGGTTCCAGGCCGTGCGGCCGGGTCAGCCGGCGGAAGGCGCCGTGCCGTTCGAGCCGGCCGGAGACCCGGACCGGCAGGCCCGCGAGGTGGGCCTCGGCGGCGATCCGGTAGTCCGGGTCGGGCAGGCGGAGCTTGAGCTCGCGGACCTCCGCGCCGCCGAGGACGCGCAGCCGCACCGCGCCCGGCCCCGTCGGGCCGGCGCGCTTGAGCCGGACGACCACGCCGACGACGGTGACCGCCACCGCGGGCTCGATCCGCTCCAGCAGGTCGGCCGCCTCGGCGAGGGCGGGCAGGTCGCCGGGCGAGAACTCGAGGACGATCCGGCGGTCGCCGAACCCGCCCGGCGTCCCGGCGGCGGCCGACCAGGCGACCGCGAGCCGGGCCGCCGTCGTGCCGCGGACCAGCTCCTCGACGGACTGCACCAGCTCCCGGCTGACCCCGGCCCCGACGGCGTTCTCGAAGACGTCGGACCCGCCGCTGACCCGCCGGTAGTCGACGGCGTCGCGCAGCGCCTCCAGGGCCCGCACCAGCGTGGTGACGGCGGCCCGGCCCTCGGGGGCGGGGGTGTGGGCGGTCAGGTCGGTGCCCTGTTCGACGACCAGGACCCGGTCCAGGAAGTCCGCGGCGTGGTCGTCCAGCCGCGCCCCGAAGTAGGCGGCCGTGCTCCGGGCGGCCTTGGCGCCGGCGGCGAGCATCGCCCGGGCGGCGCCCCGCAGCCGCTCGGCCTCCGCCCAGGGGGCGGCCCCGGCCGGTCCGGGCAGTTCACGGTGCCAGCGCAGCTCGTCGCCGGGCACCGCGAGGGCCCGGAGGACGGCTCGGGCGGAGGGGGTGGCGGACCGGGACAGCGCGGTGACGGCGTCGGCGAGGAGGTCGACGGCGTCGTCGAAGCCGTCCCCGGCGGGGACGAGCAGGCTGGTGCCGGGCTCGTCCTCCGGGGGCGTCCAGCGTCCGTAGCGCGCGGCGGGGCCGCCCCGCCGGACCCAGCCGTGCCGGGCCAGCAGGGTGGCGAGCACCGCCGGGTCGACGGCGGCCGGGTCGGGCAGGGCCGGGGCCGGGCCGTCCGGTGCGTGCGGCGGTGTCATGGATGCTGCTCCTCGCTGCCGGGGCCCGGCCGTCACGGGCTCTCACCCGCGCCGACCCGGGCCATGATGTCGCAGAGCGCGCGGTCGTCGAAGACCCTTCCGGTGGGCACCCGCACGTTGGTGCGCCGCTGCCCGGTGACCGGGTGGCCGGCCAGGTTGACCCAGTAGCAGCAGTGCCGCAGCTCCAGGGCGTCCGGGCGGGCCCGCAGCCAGTGGTCGACCCGGCGCGGCAGCAGCATCACGACCAGGATGCGCGGCACCGCGACCCGTGCCCGGGCCAGCTTGCGCAGGTGGTCGTTGTCCAGGGTGAAGCTGAAGAACGGCCCGGGCGGCCCGGGCGCGATCTGCTGGGTGGCCTTGAGCTGGATCTTGACGGTGACCTCGTCGTCCACCTCGTGCTCCCGGGAGCCGTGGCTGACCTGCCAGTCGATGCCGTTGTCCGGGAACGGCTGGGAGAGCGAGCAGCCGGCCGCGGCGGCGACCGCGTGCAGGTAGCCGACCTGCAGCGTCTCCATGCAGGCGGTGACCGCGAGGTTCCCCCGCAGGACGGCCGCCGCCCCGTCGGGCTGCGGCTGCGTCAGTGCCATCTCCCCGTGGCCTCCCCCGGCTCCGGGCCCGTCCGGAACCGAACGGGACGTCCCCCCGGAGGATCCCCGGTCCGCCCTGCGCCAAACGGTTGAAAGGGCGTCAGGAGCGGGTATCACCGGGGTGCGGAACGCTCGCCTGAGGGGCAGTCATGCAGCAGCACTGGTACACCGGCCCGCTCGCCTCCTTCGACACCGAGACCACCGGCGTGGACGTCGAGTCCGACCGCATCGTCTCGGCCGCCCTGGTCGTCCAGTGCGCCCCCGGCGCGGACGTCCGGACCACCACCTGGCTCGCCGATCCGGGCGTGCCCATCCCGGACGGCGCCCGGGCGGTGCACGGCATATCCGACGAACAGGTCCGCGCGCACGGGCGGCCGGTCGGCGTGGTGGTGGCGGAGGTCACCCGCGCACTGGCGGCCCAGGCCCGGGCCGGCGTCCCGGTGGTGGTGATGAACGCCCCGTACGACCTGACGCTGCTGGACCGGGAGCTGCGCCGCCACCACGGCCTGACGCTGACCGGCGGGCTGGGCGCGGCCGGGCTGGTGGTGCTGGACCCCCGGGTGCTGGACAAGCACGTGGACCGCTACCGCAAGGGCCGGCGGACGCTGACCGACCTGTGCGCGCACTACGGCGTGGAGCTGGCCGGGGCGCACGACGCGGCGGCGGACGCGACGGCCGCGCTGGCGCTGACCCGGCGGATCGGGTTCCGTTACCCGGCGGCGCTGGGCGGGCTGACCGCGGCGGAGCTGCACCTGCGGCAGGCGATCTGGCACGCGGCGCAGGCGCGGGGCCTGCAGAGCTGGTTCGACCGGTCGGGGACGCCGGAGCGGGTGGACCTCTCCTGGCCGCTGCGCCCGGCCCGGTGCGGCTGCGGCCGCCGGCTGGAGCCCGGGCACGGCTGCGAGGCGGCGGCGTAACCGGGCCCGGACGCGCCGCAGGCCCTGACCGGTTTCCTGGTCAGGGCCTGCGTGCTGTCCGGTGGGCGATACTGGGATCGAACCAGTGACCCCTTCGGTGTGAACGAAGTGCTCTCCCGCTGAGCTAATCGCCCGGGCAACGAGAAGAACTGTAGCACCATTTGGCGGTCGTCGTACAACTCGCGCCCTCCGGGTGACGCTGGCGCACCGGCAGAACTCGCGCTCCGCGCGGAAGATGACTGATCCTCAGTCGCATTCCCACCGGCCACCGTTCGGGGATTCCGGAAATACACGTGAGGCCCAGCCGATAATCGGCTGGGCCTCACGTATCACTATGCATTCCGGTGGGCGATACTGGGATCGAACCAGTGACCCCTTCGGTGTGAACGAAGTGCTCTCCCGCTGAGCTAATCGCCCGGGTGCAGGGAAAACATTACCGCATCCCCGGGGGTGCTCCGAACACCCCTGCTGCGGCCTCCCCCGCCCCCGGGCCGGTCAGCCGCCCCCGCTCCAGGGGAGCGCCAGCCCGTACCGGGCGAGGTACCAGCCGCCGGCCCCCGCGAGCACGGCGAGGCCGACGGCGGTGACGGTGAGGTTGCGGCGGCGCACCCGCGGGTCCATGGCCCGGTGGGCCGCCTCGGTGACCTTGCGGCGGGTCCAGCGCAGCACCGACCGGGCCCAGCCGAACTCGGTGGCCCAGATCCCCATGCCCAGGAAGATCACCACCCAGCCGGGGCCGGGCAGCGGCAGCATGACCACGCCGAGCACGACCACGGCGAGGCCGGCCGTGAAGACCCCCACCCGCCAGGCCTGGTGCAGCGCGCGCGAACGGCGGACGAACGCCGGGGCCCGGGAGCCGGCCGCCCGGCCGCCGTCGGCACCGGCACCGGCACCGGCCGGTCCGTCCGACGGATCCGGTTCACCCGTTCCCGTGTTCCCGGCCGTCTTGTCGTTTCGCACAGTCATGCCAGGAAAGTAACCGAGAAGCGCCCGGTAATGCGGGCCCCGGCCGCTCCGCCGCGATTCCGCAATGCGCCGTAAGGGGTACGACTCGCGCCCGAATCGGGACAGAGGGGTTTACATCGGTCTTGGGGGTGGGATGGTCCGTTCGCCGACGTGCGATTCCCCGAGCGCACACTGAGCGAAAGGCCATGGCGCTTATGAACACCACGGTCAGCTGCGAGCTGCACCTGCGCCTCATCGTGTCCAGCGAGTCCTCACTGCCCGTCCCCGCGGGCCTGCGCTACGACACCGCCGACCCCTACGCCGTGCACGCCACGTTCCACACGGGCGCCGACGAGACCGTGGAGTGGGTGTTCGCCCGAGATCTCCTTGCGGAGGGGCTGCACCGACCCACCGGTACCGGCGACGTCCGGGTGTGGCCGTCCCGCAGCCACGGGCAAGGGGTGGTCTGCATCGCGCTGAGCTCTCCGGAAGGAGAAGCCCTGCTGGAGGCCCCGGCCCGCGCGCTTGAGTCGTTCCTCAAGCGGACGGACGCCGCGGTGCCCCCCGGCACCGAACACCGTCACTTCGACCTCGACCGGGAGCTGTCCCACATCCTCGCCGAAAGCTGACCCACCCGGAGGCGGTCACGCCCCGCTGTCGGCGGGGTCGTACCCCCTGCCGTCACCGCAGCCGTCCTACTCGGGGGCACGGCAGCAGACTCAGCCGCGCACGACGCGGTCTCGGGGCCGGTGACCGGCCCGCTCCCACCGGAGCGGACAGTGACACCGCAGGCGCCCGGCACCGGAGCCGGCCATCCGTACGGGTGGCCGGCCTCGCTGCCGGGCGCCGTCGGTTCCACCGGCCCGCGGGCCGCCGGCCGCCCGGTTTGCGACGCTCTGACGAGATCCGTACACGCCTTCGAAAGAACGCGCCGCCCTTCTGCCGCAAGGCCCGGTATGGTCTGGGGTAACCGTGGACGCGGGGTACCGGAGCCCCCTGCGCGAGGAGCCCCCAACGTGCTGATCACCCATGACACCGAGTGCGCGCTGAGCATCCTCGTCGAGCTGCTCAACACCGCGCCCGAGGTCTGCGGGACCGAGCGCCTGCCCGACGTGGCCGCGCTCGACGCCTTCGTGGTCGGCCAGGCGATCAGCGAGATCGACTCGCTGACCGACGACGACCTGAGCAAGGTGCACGAGCTCCGCACCCGCCTGCGCGAGGTGTTCGGGACGGAGTCCACCGCCGAGGCCGCCGAGCTGGTCAACGGGATCGTCGCGGCCGCCGGCACGACGCCGCGGCTCACCAACCACGACCACCACGGCTGGCACATCCACTACTTCGCGCCGCACGCCGCGCTCGGCGACCACCTGGCCGCCGAGCTGGGCATGGCGCTGGCCTTCATCCTCATGGCGGGCGAGCGGGAGCGGCTGCGCCGGTGCGAGGCGCCGGACTGCGCCCGGGTCTTCGTCGACCTCTCCCGCAACCGCTCCCGGCGCTACTGCGACAGCCGCACCTGCGGCAACCGGCTGCACGTCGCCGCCTACCGGGCGCGGCAGCGGTCGGCGGAGGCCGTTCCCTCCGCCTGAGCCGCCGCGCCGCAGGCGCCCGGCGCCGGAGGTCAGATGCCGCGCTTGCGGAGGATCTCCTCGATGTCGGCGAAATCGCCGAGCCCGTCGTCGCGCTTGCCCGCCGCCGGCCGCTTCGGTGCGGCCGGGGCCACCGCGGGGCGCTCCGCCGCCGGGCCGGCCGCGGCCGGACGCGCCGGTGCGGCCACCTGCTCCGCGTCCGCCGCGCCCCGGCGGCCCAGCCAGCGGGTCGCGACCAGCAGGGCGGCGGAGACGCCGAGCAGCACGATGCCCGTCCAGACCCGGGGGTCGAAGACCAGCCTGGTCGCCCAGTCGGCGAACTCGTCACCGATCGTCCGGGCCACCGGGAACAGGCCCGTCAGGTAGAGCCCGGCGGGCAGCAGGGCCACCGCGAACCAGCGGGTCGCGGACAGGTAGCGCCGCCGGTAGGCCCGCAGACCGGCCACGGCCACCCCGCCGGCGGTGAGCACGAAGCTGACCGCCGCCGTCAGCACCGGCCCGCCCCTTCGAGTCCGGTCGTCCTGGTCATCACTGCCTCCCTGTCGGCCTGCACCGGGGCGCACCGTCGGCCGGAGCGGGCGCCCACTAGTGGAACACTGGGGGGATGATCGATGGTTCCCTCCCCCGCCTCGAGTTCTGGTGCGACCTCCAGTGCCCGGACTGCCGCACCGCGCTGGACGACGTACGGGCGCTGCGCGCCGCGTACGGCGACGCGCTGCGCATCGAGGTCCGGCACTTCCCGCTCGAGAAGCACAAGCACGCCTACGCGGCCGCGGAGGCCGCCGAGGAGGCGTTCGCGCAGGGGCTGGGGTGGCCGTTCGTGGAGGCGCTGCTGGCCCGGGTCGAGGACCTGGACGCACGCGGGCAGCAGGTGCTGCTGGAGGTCGCCCGGGAGGTCGGGGCCGACGTCGAGGAGGTCGACACCGCGCTGATCGACGGCCGGCACATGCTGACCGTCGACGCCGACCAGGCCGAGGGCCGGGCGATCGGGATCACCGGCACGCCCACCTACGTCATCGGCCGGGAGCGGCTGGACGGCGGGCAGAGCCAGGACGGCCTGCGGGCCCGGATCGAGGCCGTCCTCGAGGCGGCGAAGGCCTCCTGACGCCACGTCCGGTCACAGCGGCTTTCCGTAGAGGCGGTTGGTGACCCGGTAGCCGAGCGAGGCGTAGAGCCCGATGGCGACCTCGTTGTCGGCGAAGACGTTGAGCCCCAGGTCGCGCACCCCGGCGGCCAGGCACTCGCGTTCGGCCAGCAGCATCAGCGTTCGGCCGTGTCCCCGGCCCCGGTGGGCCGGGGACACCTCGACGACCATCACCCAGGCGAGCGGCGCGCCGTCGGGGAGGTCGCGCAGGTGGAGGTCCAGCCAGAGCGAGCCGAGCGGCTCCTCCGTGCCGTCCGCGCACAGCCGGCGCAGCGCGACGCCCGGGCTGTCGGCGCCCTGCGGGAGCTGGCGCAGGTGGTCCAGCTCCGACTTCGCGCGGGCCTGCTCCTCGCTCAGCCCGGAGTCGACCAGGGACCGCACGTAGTGCCGGGCGGACCGGTCGAGCCACGCCGGGAACTCGGCCTGCCCGATCCGGCGGGCGGTGGCGCCGGGCGGGAGGGCCGGGGCCGCCGTCAGCCGCTTCGCCAGGTTCCTGGTCCGCTCGGTGTAGCCGAGGGTGACGGCCAGCTCCCTGGCGATCCGCGCCGGCTCGGGGACGTTGGCGTCCAGCCGGGTGCAGCCCCAGCTGCGCAGCACCTCCTCCGCGGCCAGCGCGCCGAACGTTCCGCGGCCCCGGCCGCGCCCTTCTCTGACCTCCAACTCCGATATCTCACCCCAGAGTTGGGAGCCGTGCGGGACGGCAGTGGTGCGCAGCGCGCCGACCGGGCGGCCGTTGGCGCAGATCTGCCAGCGCCTGGTGCGGCCGCCGGCGGCAGTGGGTGTCTCGGGACCCTCGGGACGCAGCGTCGTGGTCATGTGGTGGTCCCTTCCCCGTGCCCGGATCCCTCTACCCCGGATCCCTCCACCCCGGTGGCCGGACCGCGTCGGCGGTGCGGCCACCGGGTCCGTCGCCGGGCCGGAGTCACGGGCCGGGGCCGGGGCCCGAGTCACGCGCCGGGGTCACGGGTCGAGGTCGTCCCCGCTGCGCTCGGCGAAGACGGCCATCGCCTTGGCGGTGACGGGGCCGACGCCCGGCAGTTCACGGTCGTCGACGCGGGTCACGGCCTGGACGTCGCGGGTGGTGGAGGTCAGGAAGACCTCCTCGGCGTCCTGGAGCGCGCTCAGCGGCAGGTCGGCCTCCTCGGCGCCGCACCAGTCGACCACCAGTCGGCGGGTGATGCCGGCCAGGCAGCCCGACTCGAGCGGCGGGGTGAGCAGCCGGCCGCCGATGACCACGAAGACGTTCGAGCCGGTGCCCTCGCAGAGCCGGCCGGCGGTGTTGGCGAAGAGGGCCTCGGAGGCACCGACGCGGTGGGCGGCCGCCAGGGCGACCACGTTCTCGGCGTAGGAGGTGGTCTTGAGGCCGGCGACGGCGCTGTGCTCGTTGCGGCGCCACGGGACGACGGCCACGGCCGTCTCGTCCGGGCGGCGGTCGATCGCGCCGAGGGCGACGACCAGGGTGGGGCCGGTGGTGCCGCGCTCGGAGCCCAGCGGGGCGTTGCCACCGGTGTAGGTGATCCGCAGCCGGCCCAGCGGGACCGGGTTGGCGGCCAGGACCTGCGCGCAGGCATCGCGGACCAGGTCGCGGTCCGGGTCGGCCAGGCCGAGTCCGCGGGCGGAGCGGGTGAGCCGGTCGAGGTGGCGGGTGACCGCGAAGGCCCGTCCGTCGACGGCCTTCATGGTCTCGAAGACCCCGTCGCCGGTGGTGAGTCCGTGGTCGAGGACCGAGACGGCGGCGTCGGCGGAGTCGACGAGCGTCCCGTTGACCCAGCTCGTGGTGGGGTTCTGCATGGAGGGCTGCTCCTAGGGCGGGAGTCGGGGTGGCTTACGTCCCGGTCGGGTCGGTTTCGCCGCCCGACGCTATCGCGACCAGCCGAGCGGCCTTCAGTTCGGTTTCCGCCCACTCCCGGTCGGGGTCGGAGCCCCAGGTGATGCCGGCGCCGGTCCCGAAGCGCAGCACGGGGGCCGCCGGGTCGCTCCGGTCGATCCAGAAGGTGCGGATGCCGACGGCGAGCTCGCCCTCGCCGCGGTCGGCGTCCACCCAGCCGACGGCACCGCAGTAGGGGCCGCGCGGGGCGGTCTCCAGGGCCTCGATGATCCGCAGGGCGCTGGACTTGGGGGCGCCGGTGACCGATCCGGGCGGGAAGGTGGCGGCGAGCAGCTCGGGCCAGCCGGCGCCCTCGCGCAGGGTGCCCTCGACGGTGGACACCAGGTGGACCAGCCCGGGGTGCTTCTCGACGGCACAGAGGTCGGGGACGGTGACGCTGCCGGTGGCGCAGACCCGTCCGAGGTCGTTGCGGACCAGGTCCACGATCATCACGTTCTCGGCGTGGTCCTTGTCGAGGAGGTCGTCCTCGGTGCGGCCGGTGCCCTTGATCGGCCCCGAGGAGACGGTGCGGCCGGTGCGGCGCAGGTAGAGCTCGGGCGAGGCGGTGGCGATCTCGACGCCGTGCGCGGGGAGCCGGATGGTGCCCGCGTAGGGCGCGGGGTTGCCGTGGGCGAGCAGACCGGTGAGGGCGTCGACGTCGCTGAGCTCCGGGTCGGGCAGCGGCGCGGAGAGGACCCGACAGAGGTTGGCCTGGTAGACCTCGCCGGCGGCGATGTGTTCGCGTATGCGGCGCACGCCCGCGGTGTAGGCGGCCCGGTCCAGCGAGCTCTGCCAGTCACCGGCCTCCGGTCCGCGCCAGCCCGCTCCCGAGGGCGGTGCGGGGGCGGGGCGGACCTCGTCGAAGCGCGCGCAGGTCAGCCGGCCCTCGAAGTCGTAGGCGACGGCCCAGTGGCCGGTGGAGTCGAGGGCGGCCGGGTCCGAGGTGACGTCGCGCAGGCCGGTGGCCAGGCGGCCGCCGAAGCGGGCGAGCGGGGTGCGGGGGTCGATCGGGCCGGACACGGTTCTCCTGCGCGGTGGTGCTGGGCGGCGGTGCCTGAAGTGTAGGTCGGGGGCGCGGGTCCGGCCCGGGGGGCGTGAGCAGCTCCGGAGGTCGCGCGGGTGTGCGCCAGGTGGCCTGCGGATGATCGTCCGGGAGCGCCGCAGGTGGCGGCCGGTGACCGGCTCCGGGGCCCGGCCGGACCCCCCTCCGCGGGCATCCCCTCGGCACGCTGCGGGAACGGATTTTTAGCTGGCCCGGGAATCCGCTAGAGTTCAACACGTCGCCAGGGAGCGCAGCCGAAGAAAAGCGGTGAAGCCCCCGGGAGACAGGCGGACGTGGCTCAGTTGGTAGAGCATCACCTTGCCAAGGTGAGGGTCGCGAGTTCGAATCTCGTCGTCCGCTCGATGGAGAACAGTGTAAGATCGTTCTTCGTGTGTTGCCTGGTGGAGTGGCCGAGAGGCGAGGCAACGGCCTGCAAAGCCGTGTACACGGGTTCAAATCCCGTCTCCACCTCCAAGAGGACGACCGGTTCCACCGGACGACCTCCCCGCGCGATTAGCTCAGCGGGAGAGCACTACCTTGACACGGTAGGGGTCACTGGTTCAATCCCAGTATCGCGCACGTCGGGCCCTTAGGGGTCTGCTGCAGGACCGCCACACCAGGCGCGATTAGCTCAGCGGGAGAGCACTACCTTGACACGGTAGGGGTCACTGGTTCAATCCCAGTATCGCGCACGTCGGATCCTTAGGGGTCTGCTGCAGGACCGCCACACCAGGCGCGATTAGCTCAGCGGGAGAGCACTACCTTGACACGGTAGGGGTCACTGGTTCAATCCCAG
>NZ_JBFAZB010000015.1:107445-118540 GCF_040681575.1 Kitasatospora sp. NPDC051702 | reverse complement strand
GTATCGCGCACAGCAACGGCCGGGGCCGTGATCCGTGAGGATCACGGCCCCGGCCTTTCGGCGTTCCCCCGGCGGTCCGATGACGTCGCGCGGCGGGGCCTCGGAAGGGGGCGTGGGTTCCCGGCGCGGCCCCTGGAGGGGGCTCGTGGGGCCGGGGCCCGGGGCTGCCCGGCCCGGGAAAAGGGAAGAGCCGCGTACGGTCGCCCTCACCGACGTCCGTACGCGGCGTCTCCGCCTGCCGGGGTGCTCTGCGCACCGCTCCTCGCCCGTCCGCGTGTCAACGCGGCCACGGCCTCCCCGGCGGCACTGCTCCCCGTCCCCAGGGGACCAGTGCCCGTTCTGTGGCCGGCCCCTGCGGGCCGGAGTGTGGTTCCCCTCGTGGGTGGTCGCTCTCAGCGCGAGATCAGGTCGGCGACGGCCTGGGCCTGGTTCGCCATCTGGTCCCAACCGCCGAACAGGATCACCAGCAGCACCGCGCAGGGCAGCGCCATGGCGAGCGCCACCGCCGGGTGCCTGGTCGGCTGCTCCGTCGACCGGGACTGGGTGAAGGCCGGCCGACGGCGGCGGGGGGTTCCCGTGAGCTGCGGTGCCATGCCCTTGCTCCTGTGATCCGGTCGAGTTGGCGCGGTGGACGGCTTACCTCGGGGGACGAGCTCCCCGTCCACCGCTGACCACAACGCTATGGCTCGGGGGGCCGTTCGGGCGTCATGCCGTCGTACTGTTCCGCGGGCATCCCGGAGTATGACGCCCGGACTCGGGGCGTACTACCGGAGGGGGAGAGAGCCTTCGCCGCACCCCCGGGGGAACCCTGAGGGGCAACCCCGAGAAACGATCCGGCACCCCTGTGACCTGCGGGTCAACGCAAGATCCGACAATCGCACGGCCGCTTGAGGTGTTGCGTATCAGCACACCGCAGCAGGCAGTCCGTAAGCTGTGCCAGACAGGAACTGACGATGCCCCAACCGACGGGGCCTCACCCACGGGCTGACGGGGACGGAACATGGCGATGATGCGGCTGAGGCGTGAGGACCCCCGCATCGTCGGGCCGTACCGTCTGCACCGGCGACTCGGCGCCGGCGGCATGGGCGTCGTCTACCTCGGCTCCGACCGCCGCGGCCAGCGCGTCGCCCTCAAGCTGATCCGCGCCGAACTCGCCGAGGACCAGGAGTTCCGCACCCGCTTCGCCCGCGAGATCGCCGCCGCCTCCCGCATCCGCGGCGGCTGCACCGCCCGCGTCGTCGGCTCCGACATCGAAGCCGACCGCCCCTGGCTGGCCACCGCCTACGTGCCCGGCCCCTCGCTCTACAAGCGGGTCGGCGACGAAGGGCCGCTCAGCTGGCCGGAGGCCGCCCGGATCGGGGCCGCCCTCGCCGACGGCCTGGTCAAGGTCCACGAGGCCGGGGTCGTCCACCGCGACCTCAAACCCTCCAACATCCTCCTCTCCCCCCGCGGCCCGCGCATCATCGACTTCGGCATCGCCTGGTCCCGCGGCGCCAGCACGCTCACCCACG
Source organism: Kitasatospora sp. NPDC051702 (assembly GCF_040681575.1). Taxonomy (NCBI): domain Bacteria; kingdom Bacillati; phylum Actinomycetota; class Actinomycetes; order Kitasatosporales; family Streptomycetaceae; genus Kitasatospora; species Kitasatospora sp. NPDC051702. The sequence continues at coordinate 117,029 of NZ_JBFAZB010000015.1, read as the reverse complement.
TCGGCACCGCCGTCGGCTCCCCCGGCTTCCTGGCACCCGAACAGGTCCGCGGCGCCGCCGTCACACCCGCCACCGACGTCTTCGCCTTCGGCGCCACCCTCGCCTACGCGCTCACCGGGGACACCCCGTTCGGATCCGGCGCCTCCTCCGAGGTCATGCTCTACCGGGTCGTCCACGAGGAACCCGACCTCTCCGCGCTACCGCCGCAGCTGGCCCCCCTCATCCGGGCCTGCCTCGCCAAGGAGGCCGCCGAGCGGCCCGGCGCCGCCGCCCTGCACGAGCGGCTCAGCGAACTCGCCGCCCGCGGCGCGGCCGCCGGTGCCCCTCGCGCCACCCGGCCCGGACCGGGCCGCGGCGCGCCGCCCGCACCCGCACCGGGGGGACCGCCCGCGCCCGACGCGGCGCGGCACGGCGTACCCGCACCCGGGCGCTCGCCCGAACCCGCGGCGGCCCGGCCCCGCGCGGCGGCGACGCGCCGCCCGCAGGGGTCCGCGGCACCGCTCCCCCGCCCCGAGCCCACCCCGGTGACCCGACGGCTGCAGGAACGCCCGCAGACCCCGCCGCCCGGCCGTCCCGGGCCCCGCGACCGGGGACGCCCCCGCGACCGCCAGCACACTCCCGCCCCCGGCGGCGGGCGCCCCGGCAGCGCCCGGCAGCGGCTGCTGCGGCAGCGGATCGTCGTCTTCGTCACCGTGACGATCGGCGTCGCCCTCGCCATCGCCGCCGCCCAGGGCTGCGAGAACCGCAGCAACCAGGGTCTGCGGCCCCCGGCCTCCCCGGCCGTCAGCGCACCGGCTGCGCCGAGCGGGTCGGCGGGTGGTTCGGTGGGCGGTTCGGTGGGCGGGACCTCCGTGGACGGGGCCGCCGCGCCACCGGCCGCCGCCCAGCCCCAGGCCACGCCGCTCGCGGCGCCGGCGGCCGTCCGGCCCGGGGAAAGCGCGCTGGCTCCCCCGCAGGGAACGGGCCCGGCCGTGGACTGGCCCAACCGCAGCTACCCCGACGGCGCCGGCGGGCCCGGCATCGCCCTGCGGGACGGCCGATCGGTCGGCGGCGGCCCGCAGGTCACCCTCAGCGCGGTACTGCCGGCCCGGTACAAGGGCTCCCCGGCGACGGTGGTCGTCCTGCGCCGGACCGAGGGCTCGGTTCCCGTGGACCTCGTCCAGCTCTTCGCCTTCAGCGGGGACACCCCGGCCGCGGCCTCCTCCCGCTCCTCCGCGGCCGACCCGCAGGCGGCGGCCGCCTGGCGGCTCGACGGCGGCACGGTCGTCCGTGACGAACGCGCGCCCGGCGGCGCCGTCACCTCCACGCGCTACACCGTCCGCGCCGACGGCACCCTGGAGGAGTCCTGGCCCGGCGCCTCCACCCCCGGCACCCCACCGCCCGCCGCCGCCCCACCCCCGCCGACCTCCCCCACCGGCTGACCCCACAACCACCCAGGAAGTCGGCCCGGCCGACTTTTCGTGCCCCGGGTGAACCCACCGGCATCGAGTCCCCCCATTACCAACCCGACTACCTCACCCAAAAGTCGGCCAGACCGACTTCCCACGCCCGACGCGAACCACCGGGACCATCACGGGCATCGGATCCGCAGGAAGTCAGGCAGGCCGACTTCCCACGCCCGAAGCAGACCCTGAAAGCATCGCCGCCCGCGAAGTCCGGCGGGGCGACTTTTCATGTGCGAGGAGAAACGCCGAAGTGCCGCGGGCACGGGCTGCAGCGATCTGCTGCCTACCGGCGCGGGAAGTCGGACGGGCCGACGTCTCCTGCTGGGGTAGTACCGGATCCGCGCCGGCCGCCCAGGGCATCCCGCATGGGAAGTCGGACAGGCCGACTTCCTGCAGCCGAAGAGCAGCCCGGAAGTCGGGCGGGCGACCGTTCGCGGCCGCAGGGAGCCGCCGAAGTGCCGCGGGCACCGGACGGGGTGGGCCTGCCGTTCGGCCGGGTGGGAAGTCGGGCGGGGCGATGTCTCGTGCTGGGGGTGAAGCGCCCGGATCCGGGTCGAGCGGCTGGGGGTCTTGCGTGGGAGGTCGGGGAGGGCGACGTCCTGTGCGCGAGGCGACGGCTGGGGGCTGCCGCCTGGTGGGGCGGCTTTTCGGTCGGCGGCGGGGTCAGGGGGTGGGGGCGGTGACGGCGTAGAAGGACACTGCGGCGGCGGCGCCGACGTTCAGGGAGTCGATGCCGTGCGCCATCGGGATGCGGACGGGGTGGTCGGCGGCCGCCAGGGCCGCGCGGGTCAGGCCGTCGCCCTCGGCGCCGAGCATCAGGGCGGCCCTGGGGAGCCGGTGCGGGGAGAGGGTGGCGAGGTCGACGGCGGTGTCGGCGGGGGTGAGGGCCAACAGGGTGAACCCGGCGGTGCGCACCGCGTCCAGGGCCGCGGGCCAGGGATCGAGTCGGGCGTAGGGCACCGCGAACACGGCCCCCATCGAGACCTTGACGGCGCGCCGGTAGAGCGGGTCGGCGCAGTCCGGCGAGAGCAGGACGGCGTCCATGCCGAGCGCGGCCGCGCTGCGGAAGATGGCGCCGAGGTTGGTGTGGTCGACCAGGCCCTCCAGGACGGCGACCCGGCGGGCCCCGGCGAGCAGCTCGGCGGCCTCCGGCAGCGGCTTGCGCTCCATCGAGGCGAGGGCGCCGCGGTGCACGTGGTAGCCGGTGACGGCCTCGGCGAGCCCCGGCTCGACGACGTGCACGGGGGCGTCGGCCTCGGCGATGACGTCGGCCATCACGTCCAGCCACTTGGCGGTCAGCAGCATCGACCGCATCCGGTAGCCGGCGGCGAGGGCGCGGCGGATGACCTTCTCCCCCTCGGCGATGAACAGGCCCTCGGCGGGTTCGCGCCGGCGGCGCAGTTCGACGTCGGTGAGGCCGGTGTAGTCGCCGAGGCGAGGGTCGGCGGGGTCGGTGATGGCACGGGGTTCGGACACCCTGCGATCTTGCCAAGGCGGGGCGGCGAAGGCCAAACGGCCCAAGCGGTCGGATCCGCTGGCCTTGGCTCTCCGCCAGCCATAGTGCAAATATGACCGTATGGCCCGTTTTCCGGGTCGATCCTGGGCTCCGTCGGCCTCTGGTGCTACTGGTTCCGCCGGCCCCTCCGGTGGGCGCCCATACGGTCGGCAACAGCTGCCACGCGCGAAACGGCCGTGGCCCGTCAAGCACCGGTCGGTGGCCGGGCAGGTCTTCGCGCTGCAGATCCTCGTCGTGCTGCTGCTCGTGGTGGCGGCCGCGGTGGCTCTGGTGGTGCAGTCCCGCAACGACGCGAACAACGAGGCCCGCAACCGGTCGGTGGCGGTCGCACAGACCTTCGCCAACTCGCCGGGCATCGTGGCGGCGCTGCGCTCCCCCGATCCCACCGCGATCCTGCAGCCGAAGACGCAGTCCGCGCGGGTCGCGGCGGGCGTCGACTTCATCGTCGTGCTGAACAACGACGGCATCCGGCTGACCCACCCCAACCCCGCCAGGATCGGCCAGAAGTTCATCGGCACCTACGAGCCCGCCCTCCAGGGCCAGGTGGTGACCGAGGAGGTCACCGGCACCCTCGGCCCGCTGGTCCAGGCGGTCGTCCCGGTCTACGCGCCGGACGGCTCGGTGGCCGGGATGGTCTCGGCCGGCATCACGCTGGCCAACGTGAGCACCGCGAGCGAGCGCCAGCTACCGGTGGTGCTGGGCGCCGCCGCGGGCGCGGTCGGGCTCGCCACGCTCGGCACCGCGCTGATCAGCCGGCGGCTGCGGCGGCAGACCCACGGGCTGGGCCCGGAGGAAATGACCCGCATGTACGAGCACCACGCGGCCGTGCTGCACGCGGTGCGCGAGGGCGTCATGATCGTCGGCGGCGACGGGCGGCTGATCCTCTGCAACGACGAGGCCCGGCGGCTGCTGGACCTGCCGGCGGACGCCGAGGGCCGGCCCGTCACCGAGCTGGGCCTGGAACCGGCCCCGCTGGAGCTGCTCACCGCCGACCGCCAGGTCACCGACGAGGTGGTCATGGCCGGGGAGCGGCTGCTGGCCGTGAACGTCCGGCTGACCAGTACGGCGGGCGGTCCGCAGGGCTGCGTCGCCACGCTGCGCGACTCCACCGAACTCCTCGCGCTCTCCGGCCGGGCGGAGGTCGCCCAGCGCCGGCTGCGGCTGCTCTACGACGCCGGGGTGACGGTGGGCAGCTCGCTGGACGTGACGCGCACGGCGGAGGAGCTGGCGCAGGTGGCGGTGCCGCGGTTCGCGGACTTCGTCACCGTGGACCTGGCGGAGCAGGTGCTGGCCGGCGAGGAGCCGCCGCCGGGCCCCTCGATGGGACGGATGCGGCGCGCCGCGTTCGCCGGGATCCGGGACGACGCGCCCTTCTACCCGGTGGACACCGTGCTGGACGTGGTGCCGGAGACGCCGCTGGCCGGGGCCCTGCACAGCGGCAGACCCGGGCTGGAGCCCCGGCTGGCGGACGCCCGGGACTGGCGCGAGCAGGATCCGGAGCGGTCCGCGAGGGTGCTGGCGTACGGGGTCCACTCGCTGGTGCGGGTGCCGCTGCGGGCCCGCGGGGTGCTGCTGGGGGTGGCCCGGTTCTGGCGCTCGGACCGGCCCGAGCCGTTCGAGACGGACGACGTGGCGCTGGCCGAGGAGCTGGTGTCGCACGCGGCGGTGTGCATCGACAACGCCCGCCGCTACACCCGCGAGCACGCGATGGCGGTGACCCTCCAGCACAGCCTGCTGCCGCGCAACCTGCCCGCGCAGAACGCGCTGGACGTCGCGCACCGCTACCTGCCGGCCCAGGCCGGTGTCGGCGGCGACTGGTTCGACGTGATCCCGCTGCCGGGCGCACGGGTGGCGCTGGTGGTCGGGGACGTGGTGGGGCACGGCCTGCACGCGGCGGCGACGATGGGGCGGCTGCGGACGGCGATCCACAACTTCTCGACCCTGGACCTGCCACCGGACGAACTGCTCGGGCACCTGGACGAGCTGGTCAACCGGATCGACCAGGACGAGTCCGCGAGCGGCTCGGACGCGGCGCTCGCCGGGGCGACCTGCCTCTACGCGATCTACGACCCGGTGGCGCGCCGGTGCACGATGGCCAGCGCCGGGCACCCGCCGCCGGCCGTGGTGGCCCCGGACGGCCGGGTGGTGTTCCCGGAGCTGGCCACCGGCCCGCCGCTGGGGCTGGCGGTGCTGCCGTTCGAGACCGTCGAGCTGGACCTGGCGGAGGGCAGCCGCCTGGTGCTGTACACCGACGGCCTGGTGGAGGACCGCCAACGGGACATCGACGAGGGGCTGGAGCTGCTGCGCGCGGCGCTGACCGGGCCGCCGCGCACGCCGGAGCAGACCTGCGCGGACGTGCTCGGGGCGATGCTCCCGGAGCGCCCGCTGGACGACATCGCCCTGCTGGTGGCCCGGACCAGGGGGCTGGCACCGGACCAGGTGGCGGAGTGGGAGGTGCCCTCCGACCCGGCCGCGGTGGGCGCCGTGCGGTCGTCGGTGGCGGAGCGGCTGGCGTCGTGGGGGCTGGACGAGGCGGCGTTCGTCACCGAGCTGATCCTGAGCGAGCTGGTGACCAACGCGATCCGCTACGGCTCCGGGCCGATCCGGGTGCGGCTGCTCCGGGACCGCGCGCTGATCTGCGAGGTCTCGGATGGCAGCAGCACCTCGCCGCACCTGAAGTACGCGGCGACCACGGACGAGGGCGGGCGCGGGCTGTTCCTGGTCGCCCAGTTCGCGGACCGCTGGGGGACGCGCTACACGGCGACGGGCAAGGTGATCTGGACGGAGCAGCCGCTGGAGTAGCCCGCCAGGGGCCCGGCCGCCGGTGCGGCGTCCCCGCGCGGCTCCGGGGGCGGGGCCTGACCCGTCGCCCGCCCCGGAACCGCGCGGCGCTCAGCTGCGGAAGGCCGCCGCGAGCACGTTGACCACGTCGCCGACGACGATCACCGCCGGCGGCTTGATCCGCTCCGCCTCGACCACGGCGGCGACGGTGGCCAGGGTCGCGTCCACCCGCCGCTGGGCGGCGGTGGTGCCCTCCTGGACGATCGCCACCGGGGTGTCGGCCGGGCGCCCGTGCTCCACCAGGCGGGCGGCGATCGCACCGATCTTGTCCACCGCCATCAGCAGCACCAGCGTGCCGCTCATCTGCGCGGCGGCCGCCCAGTTGGTCAGCGAGCGCTCGTCGTCCGGGCCGACGTGGCCGGAGATGACGGTGAACTCGTGCGTCATGCCCCGGTGGGTGACCGGCACGCCCGCCGCCGCCGGGACGCTGATCGAGCTGGAGATGCCGGGCACCACGGTGACCGGCAGCCCGGCCTCCGCGCAGGCCAGCAGCTCCTCGCCGCCGCGCCCGAAGACGTACGGGTCGCCGCCCTTGAGCCGGACCACGAACTTGCCGGCCTTGGCGTGCTCGACGAGCGTCCGGTTGATCGCCTCCTGGGCCATGAACCGGCCGTACGGGATCTTGGACGCGTCGATCACCTCGACGTGCTCGGGCAGCTCGGCGAGCAGCTCGCGCGGGGCCAGCCGGTCGGTGACCACCACGTCGGCGTCGGCGAGCAGCCGGCGGCCGCGCACGGTGATCAGGTCCGGGTCGCCCGGGCCGCCGCCGACCAGGGCCACGCCGGCACCGTGCGCACGGAACTGGCGGGCGGCCAGCGAGCCGTCCCGCAGGCCGTCCACGATGGCGTCGCGCAGGCCCGCCGAGTGGCGCGGGTCGCCGGTGAGCACCGCGACGGTGGCACCCGCGTCCCGGCCGCTGGCCGGCGTCCAGGCGGTGGCGGCGGAGGCGTCGTCGCTGCGGGCGCAGAACACCCGCTCGCGCTCGGCCTCGGCGCTGACCGCCCCGTTGACCTCCGGGTCGTCGGTGGCGACCAGGGCGTACCAGGCACCGGCCAGGTCGCCGTCCCGGTACGGGCGGGCGTGCCAGGTCAGCTCGCCGGCGTCGGCCATGGCCTGGACGGCAGGGGTGGTGGCCGGCGATATCAGGTGCAGGTCCGCACCCGTGGCGATCAGCGCCGGGAGCCGGCGCTGCGCGACCTGGCCGCCGCCGACCACGACCACGCGGCGGCCGGCGAGCAGCAGGCCGACCGGGTAGGGCGTGCGTCCTTCGGTGCTGGGGTGCGGGGTGGGCGCGGTCATCGGCGCTGCTCCTGGATCGGGGGTGCGGGTGTGGGGGTGGGGGTACGACGTGACGCCGCTCCGCGGACCGGCGCGCCCTCGGGCCGGTCCGCGGAGCGGTGACGGGGTGCGTCAGGCCTTCTCGGTGACCCCGGCGGAGTCGAAGGTGGCTACATCGTGCATCGCCCGGGCCGCACTCTGCACCAGCGGCAGGGCCAGCAGGGCACCGGTGCCCTCGCCGAGCCGCAGGTCCAGGTCGATCAGCGGACGCAGGCCGAGCTTCGCCAGCGCCGCCTGGTGGCCGGGTTCGGCCGAGCGGTGGCCGGCGATGCAGGCGGCCAGCACCTCGGGGGCGATCGCCTTGGCCGCCAGCGCCGCCGAGCCCGCGATGACCCCGTCCAGGACCACCGGGGTGCGCAGCGAGGCGGCGCCCAGCAGGAAGCCGGCGATCGCGGCGTGCTCCAGTCCGCCGACGGCGGCGAGGACGCCGATCGGGTCCGCCGGGTCGGGCTGGTGCAGGGCCAGCGCGGCGCGGATGACCTCGATCTTGCGGGCGTGGGTCTCGTCGTCGATGCCGGTGCCGCGGCCGGTGACCTCGGCCGGGTCCAGGCCGGTGAAGACCGAGATCAGGGCGGCCGAGGCGGTGGTGTTGGCGATCCCCATGTCGCCGGTGACCAGCGCCTTGTTACCGGCGGCTACCAGGTCGCGGGCGGTCTCGATGCCGACCTCGACGGCCTGCAGGACCTCCTCGCGGGTCATCGCCGGGCCCTGGGTCATGTCGGCCGTACCGGGCCGGACCTTGCGCGGCAGCAGACCGGTGGTGCGGCCCTGCTGGATGGCGTCCGGCAGCTCGGCGGCCACGCCGACGTCGACCACGCAGACCTCGGTGCCGATCTGCTTGGCGAAGGAGTTGATCACCGCTCCCCCGGCCAGGAAGTTGCCGACCATCTGGGCGGTCACCTCCTGCGGCCAGGGGGTGACGCCCTGGGCGTGCACGCCGTGGTCCGCGGCGAAGATCGCCACGCAGGCGGGCTCCGGGATCGGCGGCGGGCACTTGCGGGACAGCCCGGACAGCTGCGCGGAGATGATCTCCAGCATGCCGAGCGATCCGGCCGGCTTGGTCATCCGCTTCTGGCGGTCCCAGGCCTCGCCGAGCGCCTTGGCGTCCAGCGGGCGGATCCCGCGCAGCGTCTCGGCGAGCAGGCTCTGCGGCTCCTCGCCCGGCAGGGCGCGGTTGCCGTACTGCTCCTCGTGGACGACCCAGGACAGCGGGCGCTTCTTCGCCCAGCCCTGCTGCTCCAGCTCGGGCTCGTCCGGGAAGCTGTCGACGAAGCCGACGCAGAGGTAGGCGACGACCTCCAGGTGCTCGGGCAGACCGAGCTCGCGGACCAGCTCCTCGTCGTCGAAGAAGCTCACCCAGCCGACGCCCAGGCCCTCGGCGCGGGCGGCCAGCCAGAGGTTCTCGACGGCCAGGGCGGCCGAGTACGGGGCCATCTGGGGCTGGGTGTGCCGGCCCAGCGTGTGCCGGCCGCCGCGGGTGCGGTCGGCGGTCACCACGATGTTGACCGGCGTGTCGAGGATGGCCTCGATCTTGATTTCCTTGAACTGCTTGGCCCGGCCCTTGGGCAGCGAGTCCGCGTACGCCTCGCGCTGGCGCTCGGCCAGGGCGTGCATCCGGCGACGGGTCTTCGCCGAACGGATCACCACGAAGTCCCAGGGCTGGGAGTAGCCGACGCTGGGCGCGGTGTGGGCCGCCTCCAGGACGCGGATCAGCACCTCGTGCGGGATCGCGTCCGGGCGGAAGCCGTTGCGGATGTCACGGCGCTCGCGGATCACCTGGTGGACGGCCTCGCGGCCGGCCTCGTCGAAGCCGGGGGCGGCCGGGCCGCGCGGCTCGGCAGGCTCCTCGACGGCCGCCTCGGCCGCGGGCTGCTCCTCCGGCTGCTCGGCGGACTGGCCGGCGGGCTGCTCGGGCGCCCCGGCGTCGGCGGCCACGGCCTCCGCCGCGGCGGCCTCGGCGGCGGGCGCCTCGGTCGCCGGCGCCTCCACGGCCTCCACGGCCTGCTGGGGCTGCTCGGCCTGCTCGGCGGCCGGGGCCGCCTCCTGACCGGCCTCCGCCGTGGTGGGCACCTCGGCCTCGACGGCGGGCTCGGCGGCGGGTTCGGCAGCGACCTCGGCCACGGCCTCGGGGGCCTGCTCCACGACCGCCTCGGCGACGGGCTGCGCCTCCGGGACCTCCTGCACCGCAGGGGCCTCGGCCGACTCCACCGACTCCACGGCCTCGACGACCACGGGCACCTCGGCGGCGGCCTCGACGACGGGCGCCTCACCCTCGGCGACGGGAGCCGCCTCGGGGGCGGACTGCGGTGCGGCGCCCTCGGCGACGACCTCGGCCGCGGGCTCGGCGGCGACCTCGGCCACGGCCTCGGGGGCCTGCTCCACGACCGCCTCGGCGACGGGCTGCGCCTCCGGGACCTCCTGCACCGCAGGGGCCTCGGCCGACT